>JAGVJW010000182.1 GCA_020050895.1 bacterium
CCCGCTACCACATTCATGAATCGTTCACCAGGATGCAGGTTTGTTGTGTACTCAAGGTAGAGTGTGTCGCCTGTGTGTGCTGAAAACGCAAGCCAACTTGTTTTTGGTACCGATACAACAGCACCACGTAATGGCGTATTCACAGTCCCAGTATCAACATCCAATACAACGCATGGAAGCCGTCGGTTGAGCGAGGGGTTCCGAAGGTATCTCACACGGATTTTCACCATAGGGTGCTCGATTGATGACTCCAACTGAGCACGCGCGATTTCTGTACGGAGTAATTCCAACGACATAGCGATCTCCGTCGAATCTCTCTCCAGAAAAACCGAATCCTTGACGGCTTTCTCAAACGCTTGTTCTATGCGTTTGGCGTTCACAAACGGAACAGTTGACCCGCCATATCCATTGTAAACAACGATACTAAGCGAATCCATTCTGCGATTCACATTGCTGACTGTGAACTTCTGACCTCCCCAGAGAACCGAGCCCAATATTCTGAACGTATCAATTATGACCCGATTATCAGCAGTGAAAAATGCGCTTGACCATTTTTTATAGGGATTCATTTCTATCACTTCGCCATCGATAACACAGGGTCCGATCGGAGTATTCCTAACTGCTGTCCAAAAATTTGCATTGATTAAGGCAATTACGCTATTGCCGGTCTCCTCAGCATATCGATACGTCATTTCAGCAATCGGTTCCCGTCCATCGGAAAGATCCTCGCCTTTCACAATGCGTGCAGCAATGCCGGGAACTGTGCGATCCATTTTAATTGTGTGAACAAGAATCGGATTGCGTCCATTCGTCTTGTACCTGCCATACCGTACGCCTTCCGTAATGGTGCTCTCGAGGAGCGGTGTAAGCGTTGAAACCAACTCCGTCCGCACCCGCTTAGCGCGCCTGCGTTTCCGATGTGGACTAGCGTCCGCTATCAGAGGGTCGGCAACGAATGAAATCGCAACCAATACGGTGAATAGTATTAACAACGCAGAGGAATTTTTCATTGTGAAGGGAGCAGACACGATTGCGAACATACGTAGCTTTGCGCGGCACAAACACAAGGAGGATATTGCATGCACCAGGTTGTAACAATCGAAACACAACAGCACGTTGCATTAATTACAATCAACAGACCAGATAAACTCAATGCCCTGAATGGTGAAGTTCTCGACCAGCTCTCCAATGTTGTTCGTGACGTCCGTTTCAACGATGTGATTCGAGTTGTTGTTATTACCGGAAGTGGTCCTAAAGCATTTGTTGCAGGAGCAGATATCGCTGAACTGCATGAATTAGACGAATTATCCGGATCGAAGTTCACAACTCATGGTCAGGATATTTTTTCGTTGATTGAACGTTTGGGAAAGCCGGTAATTGCCGCTATCAACGGATTTGCTCTTGGCGGCGGCTGCGAACTTGCACTTGCATGCCACATGCGCTTTGCGTCTGATAATGCCAAGTTTGGTCAGCCAGAAATCAATCTGGGTATCATCCCCGGATATGGTGGAACACAGCGTCTCGCAAGGACGATAGGTACCCCAAAGGCGCTGGAACTGATTCTGTCTGGAACAATGATCGATGCGGCTGAAGCACTGTCACTGGGATTAGTGAACCGGGTTTATCCATATGCTGAATTGCTTCCATCGGCACTTGAGTTTGCTCAAAGTCTTGCTGCAAAGGCTCCACTGGCACTACGTGCGTGCCTGGAAGCAACGCTTGCTTCGTACGATACATCTCGATTGGACGGACAGTACATCGAAGCACAATTATTCAGCCGGATTTGTGGCACTTCGGACTTCAAGGAGGGAACTGCAGCGTTTCTCGAAAAACGTCAGCCCTCATTTGAAGGACGGTAGGCCATCCCCACTCCAGAGAAACTGATACTGTGATGGATGTTATCTATAACGTCGTTGTAATCCCTTCCTTGCGTATGGTGCTTTATTTCGCATCGTGGGTCAGCGTGAAGGCACGACGTCGGATACGTGATACCGACACCGTAATAGCACACCGTTCATCAGCACAACATGCGGTAGCGGTTCCAACTAACCAAAAGCGAATTTGGTTTCATGCCGCTTCGATGGGAGAGTTCGAGCAGTTGCTTCCAATCATCCGCAGAATCAAGGTAACTGAAGCCGACGTTGAGATCATCGCAACATGCTTCTCGCCTTCTGCTATTGATGCTGTTAAAGCGAATCGCGACGTCGATATCGGCTTGCTCATCCCTTTAGACTCCCGAAAGGAAATGAGGCGATTTATCGAAGACGTAAGCCCCGATGCTGCCGTCTTCAACCGCTACGACTTATGGCGCAACGCAGTACTCGAATTGAACAAGAGGAAAATTCCAATCGTGCTGGCAAATGCCACGATGCCTTCGGCAGCTTCCTCACCATTTTTACGAAGATGGATTGCCGACACCTATTCCCGATGTACCCAGATCTCGGCCGTAACGATGGATGACAGTAAAAATTTATCAGACCTCACGTCGAAGAATGTCGACGTTTTGCCTGACACACGTATCGACCGCGTTCTGGATCGTATCTCAAATCAGGACGCATCGGTACTGCAGTGGAAGCGCGACGCCGTATTCACCCTTGTCTGCGGCAGCACATGGCGCAGAGACGAACAGATGTTGTTTGAAGCAATCGATGCACTGAGCACGAAAACACAGTTGGATCGGCCCTTACGACTAATCATAGTTCCACACGAACCTGTGCAGTCGGTGCTTATGGAGATTGAATCTCGCATTCCTTGTACGAAACTAAGCCGGGCAAACAGTCAGACAGAAGGCCACATCCTTGTTGACGGTGTAGGTATGCTTCTAACCTTGTATTCTATCGCCGACGCGGCATTTGTTGGCGGCGGTTTTCACCACGGCGTACACAGCGTTATCGAACCGATTGGCTATAACATTGCCGTTGCGTGCGGCCCGAACATACATCGTTCACGCGATGCCATGGAGCTTGCAAAGACCGATGTACTTACTATTGTTAAATCTGTTGACAATCTTGTTGCATGGATAATTGCTATCGCGAATAATCATACAAAGGTGCAAGAAATATCGATTGCCACACGCAATTACATTAGCTCTCACTCTGGATCATCTGCAGTATATGCGGCAAGAATCCTGGAAATAATGTCAGTGAATAATCGATATTAACCGCTGACCAGATCGTTTCCCATCATCGATTCGGATAATGTATGTTCCGGTTGACATGCGTGCTGTGTCAACATCTTCGTATTGCTTCAACAAGGACTTCCGTAGGATGGTCTGCCCTTGTATTGTTGCCATTGTTAGTATAGCATCGGTAACCGTATTAGCAACCGAAACAGACAACCGTTCATTACTTGGGTTAGGCATAACGTTAAAATCCAGAGAGCCATTCCCTCTTTCCTCAGGAACAGACGTAGTTGATGGAGGTGAAAGCTTGATTATAAATTGTTTTAGTGATTGATCGTCCGTAGACACGTACACGGACCCATCGGCGGCGATTGCCAGGCCAACAGGACGAGCCCAACGCGAAGCTACGTTATTGGAATCCGGAAGGAATCCTGTACAAAAGTCTCGGGCCATATTTGCAACGGTGTCCGAGTCATTATCAAACTCAAGAAAAATGACTTTCGATCCGCTCACCGGGCTCCTATTCCACGACCCACGCATAACCATAAAGCATCCATTTTGGAAGGGGGCGGGCATTGTTGCTGGCGCGAATTCAATTGCCATAGGAGCCGAATGTGCGGCAACAAGGGCGGCTGCGGGAACCATGGATGCCACTTTCGCACTATCGCTTACCGTGATTGGTAATATATCCTTATAGTCACTCACATTGAAGTCAAACCAACGCTGGTAATGATAGGCATAGGGATAACCATAGAAACCATTATCACGCACCAGGTCTACCCATTCAGGTGGCACGTCGTTCCCCTGCATATCACTTCCGTTATTATTTGCCCAAAGTCTGCCCGTTCTCGGGTGGATTGTTAAACCAACTGCATTACGAATCCCTGTTGCAATTGTGCGCCGACCCGATCCATCCCAATCATACATTTCGATAAGTCCTCGATCAGTCTCTCTGTCTGCGTTACCTCTAGAACCAACGCTGATATACAGTTTAAAATTATTTGTATCCAGCCCGAGTGTTCTTGTAGTATGGTTTCCTCCGGTTTGGTTTGGTTGAGAAGCTTTGTCGACGAGTGTGACTCTCTGATCAAACTCATATCCAGTCCCTGTCGATCTCCAAAGTTTAGTTAGCCCCGTTACCTGGCTAACATACATTGTATCGCGATAAAATCTAACGTCATGTCCAGTAGAAAAACCACTTGCAGCAACGATCACTTCATCTGCTACACCATCGCCGTCTTTATCCGGCAGTGCAAGCACATTACGAGCATTCATGTTGGCAACAAACAGGACGCTATCCGGACCCCATGCCATAAATCGAGGTTTATTCAGCGTATTACCTGCATGATAGATTTTTGCCGTCCACCCCGGAGGTAGGTATAGAAAGTGGACGTCAGGATTCAGGTTTAGCGCTACATATTTCAGCGGCACCTCGATGGTAGTTTTTACGAGATTACCATCGTCGACTGGTGTCCACGGAATTGTGCCTGGCACCGGCTCCTGTCCGCACGAGGTAGCTACACTTACCACAAGAAATACAATCGGGACCAGACTTCCAGATGCAGATTTCATTTCGACTGCCTTTCAGATAAACCAAACCCCCTTCCGGAATCTCCGGAAGGGGGTTGATTATCATGTGTCTAATCGGAAAAGCTTTAAGCTTACTTGACTACCACAACCATTTGTGGTTCGCTTGTATACGGACCAGAAACCACTTGATAGTAGTACACTCCTGATGGAAC
>JAGVJW010000264.1 GCA_020050895.1 bacterium
ATGTGTTTGGAGCCTTTCTTGTTTTCACCGGAATCCGCATGGCGTTCGTTACGCAAGACGAAGAAGATATCGGTGACAATAGCCTTGTAAGATTCATTCAAAGAGCTCTTAGGCTTACCAAGGACTATCACCAGGATCATTTCATCGTTGTTATCAATGGCCTGCGATATTTCACACCGCTTATCGTTGTGCTGATAGTTGTTGAGGTCACCGATCTTGTGTTTGCAATAGATTCTATCCCGGCAATCTTTGCTATTACAAAGGATACATTCATTGTATTTACATCAAATATTTTTGCTGTTATGGGGCTCAGGTCGCTGTTCTTTGTTATCGCCGGCGTTATGGGCTTATTCCACTATCTCAAGTATGGTCTGAGTGTTATACTATCGTTGATCGGCGTTAAGATGATCGTTCATGACCATTTCCCAATACCTATTGAGTGGACACTGGGAGCGATAGCATTTATTCTTGCCACATCGATTATTCTTTCTCTCATGAACCCAGAGCAGAAGAATGATGATACAAAGACAGCGTAGAAGCGAAATACATTTGGTAAAAACGATTACAGTTTCCCTTGTAGTTGGTTTTGTTATTGCCGCTTGCTCTTCGACTACTTCTATTAAGAAAACAGGCAACGATGTGACCGACGTGGTTCTGCAAACTGCCGACAAGCTAAGGGGATCACCCTATTGCGCAAATGGCCAAACACCAGATTGTTTCGATTGTTCGGGATTTGTGTTTTATTGCTTTGCTGCGGCACGTATCACAGTACCTAGAACATCGTCGGAGCTTTTTACGTCTGGTCGGGCAGTCCAGAAATCAGCACTCGCCCCTGGCGACCTCGTGTTTTTCAATACTTCGGGCAGCGGTGTTTCTCACGTTGGAATTTTTATTGGCGATAACGCATTTATCCATTCTTCGACAACAAGCGGAGTAATTATTACGCAGATGTCGGATCGGTACTGGAGTTCCCGCTATATAGGTGCACGTCGGTTGTTATAATTCCGCACCACTTCAGATTTGCATCGCTTAGTGTCCTGATTTCCGTCCAGCAGATGCCCTGCGCACAATCTCTGTGATGCGATCGACTTCCTCGATGATTAACATTTCCCCCGATTCTCTTGCCGAATGCATTGCCTCTCCCAGGATTTCAAGAGACTCTGTATAAAGGCCGCTTTCACTGAGTGCAAGCCCCTTTGAATAGAGTGCGATGGCCAATCCATAAGGGTCTCCAAGTTCCTTTTTTACCTTGATGCTTTTTTCGAATTGCTCCAACGATTCTTCTACCTTGTCTTGCCGTAGCAATAATTGTCCAAGATTTGTGCGAAGCGACGACGCGCCTACTCTGCTCCCAATTCTTTCGTTCAGCTCGAGCGCACGTTCGTAAGCCGCTGTTGCTTCCGAAAGCAAACCGAGTTCTACCCGACAAATCCCTACGTTATTTAACGCTCTCGCCATGCCGTCCCAATCCGTTTCACGCTCTAAAAGTTCCACTGCGTCGGTAAAACACTCCAACGCTTCTTGGTACATGCTTCTGTGAGTGAAGATTCTACCAATGTTTACTAACGACGTTGCCTTGTATTTGTCAGACTGTTCAGTGATGGCGTACTCCAATGTCTTCCTAAAACATGCTTCTGCATCATCGATTCTTCCATTCGCTTCGTGCCACATACCCAACATAGACGTTGCGCCACGCATTCCGTCGACGTACTTAATTCGCGTGGCTTCTTCCAGCGCTTGTATTGCATAGGCGTGAACTTCGTTGGGTCTGCCGTTCATGTTTGCAATCTGTGCCCGTCTGACAAGAGCATTTACTGCAGCATTGTCGCTTCCACATTCAAGAGCAAACGTTCTCAGCATTTCAGTACTATGTTCCACTTCGGACATGCGGTGAGCAAATTGATGAATGCGCGATTCAAGATCGAGTGCATTCAACCTTACAGCGTTATCGCCATTGGTTGCAGATGCAATTGAATCGAGCAGCCGATAAACATTTTTGATTGCCGTCAGTGCCTCGTGCTCGGCGTAGAGCTGCCAAGCTCTTTGTGCTATTTCCATGTAAACGGTTGCTGATTCTCGCGCCCTGTCAGATAATTCCAAATGCACTGCTAGACGAACACTCACCGTCATCCATTCTGAATCCGACATGCTGAGACTGGATCTCTCATCAGTCAAAATATCTGCAATCGTACTGTGAGCGAGTTCTCGCTCCTCGGCTCCGAGAATAGCTTCCAGAGCCCTGTGAATAGCTTGGTTGCTAAAGACATACGCTTGTGTTTCCGTTGAATACACCTGAATCTTACCCATGGATTTTATCAAGCCATGCTCAGCTTCGGCTCTACGCAACATTGATGCAATAGTGATTGGCTGAAGGGGGCAGAGTTGGCCTACAACCTGCGATGTAAATGTCTCTCCTTCTGCAGCGGCAAACATGAGCAGGCTGCGTAAATCGCTGTCCAATCTGCGTATACGCTCAACCACAATTGCCTCGACTGATGCGGCACGCTTGCCCCCTTCCATCCAACCAAGCGCGAGAAGTGGGTTCCCGCCGCTAAATTTCTTTACTTTCTGAACGGTTTCATCGTCAGGCTCATGGGTAAACGTACCACACAGATCCCGGAGCTCTTCATCCGTCAAAGGTGGTAGTTCGATGTTTTCACACAATCCATACCGTGTGAGCTCCCGATTGATGTGAGCGAGTTGATGTTCGTTCCCATCTTTAGAATTCGCCACGTCGAATGGTCTGTATGATACGATGTATCTGATATTGGGGATACCGGATCTAGCCAGCGCAAACAGTAGGTTGATTGAAGAATTATCGGCCCAGTGAGCATCGTCAATAATGATAGCAAGTTTTTGTTTTTCGCCAACGGCGCTAAAAAATGAAATGCATTGCTGGAATACATGCTCCTTACTTGTGGGTTGTTCCGTGTTTGATTGCCGGTGTCGTCTGACGATGCCAACGGTACTCACTGTTGATTCTACAAGGTCGCCTACAATTGGAACGAATTTTATCCAAGCCATTGCAAGATCTGTCACAAACGTCTTTGTCTTGGACCTATCATTGGATATTGCCAATGCTTTCATCACAGCAATCCATGGATGCAACGCTTCAACACTCCCAACATCGATGCCGGCAACAGGTGCCGAACAGTCGGCCAAAACACATCGCTCCTCTGCATGCTCATTCACCTGAGCTTCAACTTCGCGCAGAAGCGTTGTTTTGCCCATGCCTGCATCACCCAGCAAGAACGTGACAGGCATCTTCTCCTTAGGAGTGCAGAGATTATTTAATAGGCGGGTTCGCATAGATCTACGAACATCGGTATAGCTGAGGCTGTGAACAAATGGCAGAGGATGAAACACCATTTGACGCGCAAAAATTCATTGGCAATATCCCTATGTGTCATAATGGCAGATTTCCATGGTTGGCACGGTTTTACCAGATCGGTTCAGCTCAGGGAGGAAATAAATGTACCACTTAAAGTATTTAAGGAGACCCAAAATGGGAATCATCAAAGTTGATCCGTTCCGCGGATTCGATACCATGCTTCGCAGAGTAGGCGAAGTTTTCGACGATGTAAACCGAGGTGGCATCCGATTTGAAATCGGAGATTTTACACCGCGCGTTGATATCGCAGACACAGACAAGAACATTACATTTCATGCAGAACTTCCGGGATTAGTGAAGAACGACGTGAAGATCGCCATCACCGATGGAAACGTTCTCACAATTCGTGGAGAAAAAAAGCGCGAAGAGAAAACCGAAGAAAAGAATTTCCTGCGTGTTGAACGCAGTTGGGGTTCTTTTACACGTTCATTTGCGTTGCCCGACAATCTCGACACATCAAAGGTTGATGCGTCGTTTGAAAATGGCGTTCTGAATATTTCAATACCGAAATCAGAGCCATCAAAACCTAAGGAACAAGAAATCTCTATCAAGTAAGGAAAAGAATCAATGGCAAAAATTATCGGAATCGACCTGGGAACTACAAACTCTGTGGTTGCCGTAATGGAAGGTGCTTCGCCGATTGTAATTGCAAACAGCGAAGGTATGCGCACTACCCCTTCTGTTGTGGCATTCACTAAGGGTGGTGAGCGTCTCGTGGGACAAGCTGCGAAACGACAGGCTGTTACCAATCCGAAGAACACTGTGTATTCCATAAAGAGATTTATGGGGCGTCAGATAGGCGAGGTGACAGACGAAGCCAAGGCCGTTCCGTACGCTGTTGTTTCAGGCGACAACAACACGGCACGAGTTGATATCGATGGAAGGCATTACTCGCCCCCTGAAATATCAGCGATGATACTTCAGAAAATGAAGCAAACAGCCGAAGATTATTTGGGTGAGAAAATCACCGAAGCCGTGATTACTGTACCGGCATACTTCAACGATTCGCAACGGCAGGCAACAAAGGATGCTGGCGAAATCGCAGGTCTAACGGTGCGAAGAATAATCAACGAGCCTACGGCAGCAGCGCTTGCATACGGACTTGATAAAAAAGGCCACAATCAGACTGTTGCCGTGTACGACCTTGGCGGCGGAACATTCGACATCTCCATTCTTGAAATTGGCGAAGGCGTGTTCGAGGTGAAGTCCACGAATGGCGACACACACCTGGGGGGCGATAACTTCGATCACCGACTTGTTACCTATCTCGCCGATGAATTTCAGAAGCAGGAGGGCATAGACCTTCGCAAGGATCCTATGGCACTGCAACGCTTACGCGAAGCAGCAGAGAAGGCCAAGATGGAGCTGTCGCAAATGTTGCAGACAGATGTGAACCTACCATTTATCACTGCCACGCAGGAAGGTCCCAAGCACCTCAACGTTAACATCACGCGAGCAAGATTCGAACAGTTGTGTTCCGACCTTTTCGATCGGTCCCTTAAACCGTGCGAAGTTGCATTGCGAGATGCGAATCTTACTCCATCACAAATTGATGAAGTAATTCTTGTAGGGGGCTCAACCAGAATTCCAAAGATTCAGGAATTGGTAAAGAACTTCTTCGGTAAGGATCCATCAAAGGGTGTTAATCCCGACGAAGTTGTTGCCGTAGGCGCAGCAATCCAGGGAGGCGTGCTCTCCGGCGATGTTAAGGATGTGTTGCTGCTCGATGTAACGCCCCTTACCCTTGGAATTGAAACCATGGGCAGCGTGATGACTCCGATGATAACATCAAACACAACCATCCCGCACCGGAAAACTGAAACGTTCTCTACTGCATCGGATAGTCAGCCATCTGTTGAGATTCACATCCTGCAGGGTGAGAGGCCGATGGCTGCCGACAACAAAACACTCGGCAAATTTCATCTCGATGGCATACCTCCGGCACCTCGCGGCATTCCGCAGATCGAGGTTACATTCGATATCGATGCAAACGGTATTCTTAGTGTTACTGCAAAAGACAAAGCCACTAACAAGGAACAGAATATTCGCATCACGGGATCGAGTGGATTGGATAAGAGCGATGTTGAGAAGATGAAACGTGATGCTCAGGAGCACGCCGCCGAAGACAAAAAGCGCAAAGAAGAAATTGAGCTGAGGAATCAAGCTGATAACCTTGTTTACAGTACAGACAAACAGCTCAATGAATTCAAGGATAAACTCGATGCCGATACCGTTGATCGAATTACTAAAGCCAAGGATCGGCTGCAGGATGCCGTGAAGAACAATGCTTCCGATATCCGTCCGGCAATGGATGCCCTGAACCAGTTGTGGAGCGAAGCATCCACCAAGATGTATCAGGAAGCATCGGCCACCGGAAGTCAGCAGCAAGGTACCCAGGCTGATGAGCCATCATCGGCCACCGGCAATGCACCGGGTGGAGCGAAGGTTGAAGATGCCGACTTCACAGTTGTGGATGAAGACAAGTAATACAACACAACACGGCTGATTAATACAATGGGTCGCCCGATAAATACCAGGCGGCCCATTTCATTTTCATAACATGCCATGATATTGCAAACTGTTATGATTGTACTTCTTTTTTTTCATGCATTGATGTTCACCGCGGAGCCAAATCATGAATTTTACACTTGAACACACCATTGAAATTATCGAACGAACACCAGTCGTGCTCAGACACCTATTGCAGGGTCTCAACGATGAGTGGACGCATAACAATGAAGGGGGCGAATCATGGAGTCCATACGATATTGTCGGCCACCTTATCCACGGCGAAAAACGCGATTGGATGTTAAGGGTGAACACAATCCTTGAACACGGCGATACACAGGCGTTTGAACCGTTCGATCGGTATGCTCAGTTCACTGAGTCGAAAGGCAAAACACTAAATAATCTTCTCGACGAATTTGAAACGCTGCGTCAGGCGAATATCACAACTCTTCGCACCATGAATCTTACCGACGAACAATTTACTCGTATGGGCATGCATCCTTCCCTTGGCAGGGTATCCTTAACGAACCTCCTTGCAACATGGGCAGTGCACGATCTCAATCACATTAAGCAAATCGTTCGTGTAATGGCAAAACAGTATTCACACCACGTTGGACCGTGGGGTGACAACCTTTCCATTCTTAAGCCGCGGGCATGAAGCGATTCCTGGCCGAGTTTACGGGAACATATTTTCTTGTCTTGGCAGGTACTGGCGTCGTTTCAATCGAAGGTTCCTTGCCTTTCACCGATCCGGCACTTGCCAGCAGCATTGCCTTTGGAGGTGCAGTTGCGCTAATGATCCTTGCCTTTGGCAGAACCAGTGGAGCTCACATCAATCCTGCTGTCACACTTGGATTTCTTGCCGCTGGACAAATCAGTCGGAATCGTGCCGTCATATACATCGTTTCGCAAATGCTCGGTGCGATTTGCGCTTCATATACTCTGATGGCTGTTACGTCGGCCAACACCAACCTTGGGAACACGAATCCAACGGGAGGCATTGCGCTATCGATATTAATTGAATTTACATTCACATTCCTGCTGATGTACACCATACTGTATTTGCAGCAATCAAAAAGGTTTACCCTTTGGAGCGTTGCCGTAACCATTGGTGCGCTGATTGCAGTGGAAGCGTATGTGGGTGGACCCATTTCCGGCGCATCCATGAATCCAGCTAGAAGTGTTGGACCTGCCGTCGCATCAGGTAACATCAGCCATCTATGGATCTACGTTGCGTCGCCCATTCTCGGAGCCCTCACCGCAGTAATGCTCTGTTGCAGAACACACGGAAGGCAATGTTGTGAGGCCTGCATGTCGGAATTAAAAAATTAGGACAATGAAACACATACTTTTTGTTTGCATTCACAACAGCGCTCGCAGTCAGATGGCTCAGGCCTATATGAAACACTTATTTGGCCACCTGGTTCATGCAGAAAGCGCAGGGCTCGAGGCTGGAGATCTCAATCCCTTGGTTATTAAGGTAATGATGGAAGACGGGATCGATATCTCCACCAATTCTACAAAAACCGTCGATGAATTCCTGTCTACAAATCCAACTGTCGACACCGTAATAACCGTATGCGACGATGCCGCTGCCGAACGATGTCCATACATCCCCGGTGCCTTCCAGCGGTTACATTGGAGTTTCCCAGACCCATCTGCATTTCAGGGAACAGAAGAAGAGATTCTAACACAGACACGAACAATCAGGGATCAGATTAAGGCAAGGGTTATAGAGTGGATGGATCACCAATACGCCAACATATAAGTTCAACACACTATCTTAATGCATGTCTAGTACCACCCGAACCCGAGTTGTTGAGCTTAGCAGGCACTCAACACTGCAGATTGTCGCATTTTGGATGCTGATTGGATTGCTGGCTGTGGGGTTGTTTTATTGCGTATTCGTTCCATTGTTTGAACTGTTTTTCGAGACGTTTCTCCGAAGTCG
>JAGVJW010000152.1 GCA_020050895.1 bacterium
ATTTTTTCGCTCACTGTAGAGGGTGTTCAGGGAGCTGTGATTCAAATGGTAAACCACGGCCTGTCAACGGGAGCGTTATTCCTGTGCGTTGGTGTGTTATATGAGCGTAGGCATACACGAGAGGTAGACCAATACGGGGGAATTACTAGTGTGATGCCTCGCTTCTCCGTCCTGTTTGGCCTTTCCATGCTTGCCTCTGTTGGCCTTCCCGGCCTCAATGGTTTCGTGGGTGAATTTCTCACCCTACTGGGCGCGTTTAGAAGCCCCTTTCTCAATGACTGGACCTATGCAATTATCGGATCGACTGGAGTGATTTTTGCTGCTGTATACCTTCTGTGGATGTTTCAGCGCGTCATGTTTGGACGAAACGACAATGCCGAAAACAAACATCTCCGCGATGTTTCACGGATTGAGAAATGGCAGCTTGTACCGTTAGTTGTATTGATGATATGGATTGGCGTGGCACCGAAGATGTTTATGGATTTTTCTGAGCAGAGTGTACGCCATGTTGTGGGACAAGTAGAACATTACATGTTCAGCAAATGAATTTCGACATCTTGGGATCGTTACCTCTCCTCGTCATCTGGCTCGCCTTAGGTGTAGTTGGCATCATTCTACAGGCATTTGTCAAGTCAGACACCACGCGACTCGTTTACGGCTACTACATCGGAACACTCGTGACTACAGGTCTGCTTGCAGCAGCAACCATCAGTAATCAGGGGACTGCGTTTGGCGGCATGATTGCATTAGGCGGGTGGGCAGCAGTGTTCGACCTGCTCTTTTGCGGAGCCGGCGTAATGGCAATGCTTGCAGCACAGGCCTACCTGGGCAGGTTTAACAGCGAGCTCGATGAATTCTATACAATGTTAGTATCATCTGTTGCCGGTATGATGCTCATGGCGCATGCCCGCAATTTGGTTGTATTATTTGTTGGCATCGAGTTGATGAGCATTTCGTTTTATATCATGGCGGGCTTTTTCCGATCAAAGGACAAGAGCATTGAATCTGCCATGAAGTATTTCCTGCTCGGCGCCTTCGCAACGGGTTTTCTTGTCTATGGCATGGCCTTGCTCTACGGTGCCACTGGCACACTTGATTATGCTGCGATGCTGAACGTGATTGCCGCAGGCACAGCAAGGTTCCCTGTACTTCTTGCTCTCGGCGCTGTTCTTCTCACCATCGGATTATCGTTTAAGATTGCTGCATTCCCATTTCATCAATGGGCACCGGATGTATACGAAGGTGCACCGACAGTTGTAACTGCATTTATGAGCACAGCAGGGAAGGCGGCCGCCTTTTCTGCATTCCTGGCAGTATTCAGCGTCATCATGCCAATGGTTAAGGTTGCTTCGATGACGCCTACGCTGCAGCTGATATTGGCAATCATCTCAGCAGCGACGATGCTGATTGGTAACATCACGGCTGTAGCTCAAACTAATGTTAAGCGCATGCTCGCATACAGCTCTGTGGCTCATGCCGGTTACATGCTAATGGGAATTGTGGCAGGCACATCATTCGGACAAAGCGCTGTTGTGTTTTATGCCTTTGCATATACGTTTATGCAGTTAGGTGCATTCATTATTGTTGGTTTGCTTGAGCGAGAAGATGAGGTTTCGCTGATGATATCGGATTATTCGGGTCTGTACCGAAAACACGGTGTATTTGCGGCCATGATGGCAGTATTTATGTTCTCTCTTGCTGGTATCCCGCCGTTTGCCGGTTTCTTTGGGAAGTATTTGTTGTTCTATGCCGCAATTGAGAGCGGCTTTACGTGGTTAGCTATTGTTGCCGTTGCATCGTCGGTGATTTCCGTTTGGTTCTACCTCGGACTTATAGTAAAGATGTACTTTAGTGAACCTAATCCGGAAACACATGAGGCAAACGCTGGTCTAGCAGGAATATCGCTGGCCGTTTGTACCGTTGCAGTGATCTTGCTCGGCATCATGCCGAGATTAATTACCGGTATGCTTGGCAACTAGCGATTTTTGTCGTCGCCACCTTACAGCGAATCGAAATTGCGCCGATTTTTCTTAATCCTCACAGCAATCGTCATCTGTCACTTAGCGCCAGTCCTTTGGCACCTGGCACTTGGCACTTGGCACGTGTCTCTTGGTGCCTGGCACGTGGGACTTGGCACTTGCAACGCACAACCCAACGTTGACATTTGGTGGAATCCTGCAAATAAGGCTGACACCCTAATGGATTTTGGTGTGACGCTGGAGGGCGATCCCGTAACTGTGTATTTCAGCGTTGTAAACCGAAGTTCCTATACAGTTGCAATATTTAGTAGCAGACCGGATGCCGAACCGTTCTACCAAATCGTCAATACACCAGATGTTCCGTCGGGCGATCCTCGAAAGGAAGAGTTCAGAGAGGCAGACCTACTCCCATACTTTATTAGCTCCGGTGATACCGGAAGTTTTGGTGTAGAGTATCGGTCGATTCAAGGCGACTTACAGTTTCCTCCTGATATTGTGACTGAAGCTCTCTTGCAACTGCGCGTTGTTGATAGTGCAAAGCCCTTGTCTGCATCGAGAGACAAGACGTTTTTATTGCGAGCTCTTAAGACGAACGAAATCCTTGCCTCCAACACACCATTCCTCAGATTCGACAGCGTCTATGTTCAGCCTGTGCCGTTACCACCCGAGCAACGTTATAGTGTTACGAATGTAACGATGGTTACAATACCCGTCGACACACAGTACCTGGAAATGCAGACGAGTGTTGTTGGTGAGCCTGAAATTGAAGTCACAACGTTACCTCCGGGGTCGCAGTTTGGCCCGCGTGGTCAGCTTTCCTGGCTCGTCCGCTATCTGCCTCGGGATATGGGAAGGGACAGTGGAAATTTTAATGTTCTTTACAAACCGAATCCCAATCTTGAACCCGACACCATTATTGCGCGCATCTCTGGCATTGGCGTTCTGCAAACCCTGCGTGTTGTGCGTGCTCCAAGCGATCGGGGGAACGTGACGGTAAGGGGCGACACCATAGATTATGGAGACGTTGATGCCGACGGGACAGGCGGTGTGGTGGCGCGAATTGAAATCCGTAACGAAGGCAACGTCAATGCCTTTGTGCTTTCAGAAACCGAGGTCGGCACTCAACGCGATACGGCTGCGTTCGAGGTGTCCAGGGACCTGAATGATAATGCACAGCAAATAGAAACAAACGAAGTTGATACACTCGTTGTTCGTTTTAACCCCGTTGATGGCGGATTGCATTTAATGCGCTACGATATCGAAACCAATTTGCGATCGCGTCCGATTTTCGGAATTCCGGATGGTGCTCAAACAAAGCGATTATACTTCCGTGGCTTTGCACGAAAGCCACAAATGCAAATAGCGCCGCCGTCCCTTTCATTTGGCACCGTTGTCTATCTCGATAACTGTCCTTCTGCAAGCCAGAGATCGATCGTTGTGAGAAACGTTGGGAATATTCCTCTGCGCATCGATTCAATCATCGTCAGTCCAATAAACGCACCACTATACGTACAACAGCAAACATTCTCGCCGATCGGTGTTGCCGAGGCCGACACAATCGACGTCCTATACATTCCCAATTCGGTGGGTGTTCTCAACGCCAGCTTAGTGTTCTACACCAATGCATTTGGCATACCATACGAGATGCCTGCCACAGGCGAATCCATACCGCCAGATACAATTACGGTATCGTTACCCGATGATATCAGAGCCCGACCTGGGAATCCAATATCTGTTGCTGTTGCTGTTGACTCCGATAGGGTAGACCGAACGGAGACTGCACATCTGGAGCTGGCATTCGATCCTTCGTTACTGCGGTATCGCGGAGCCATTCTCAGCGGTACGGCATCGGAAGGTGCTGCTCTCCGGGATAGGGAGAATCCACCTGGTCTTCTCACAATTGATCTTGATGCAAATGGTTCCTTTTCCCAACGCAGCAGTTTGATCCTACTTGAGTTTGATACCTTTCTTGGCGATCGTGCCGAAACTGAACTGGCATTGTCTCCGCAGACGACAAGGTTCGGAAATGTGGGATGCGAATCTGTGCTCGACGTATCCATACAGAATGGAAAATTTGTCATCGATTCTGTATGCGGTCTCGAATACAAAACATCAACAAGTTTACGATCGATAACCGATATTGGAGTTGCTCCTAACCCGGTTGCCGATTGGGCACGCATTATTATTCTCTCGGCAGACTCATCTGGCGCCGTTCTCAGCATCACCGATTCGTTCGGATCGGTTGTGGTACCGCAGCAAACTGAGATTCTTGCAGCTGGACTGAACATCGTCAATCTTAGCCTGGCTCACGTTACTCCGGGACTGTATTTCATCGAATTTGTATCCGGAAGAATTAGAAGAATAGTCCCCCTATTGGTGCAGCGATGACTCGTCCCATAATCATTGCTTCCGTATTCATCTTGTGCACAACAGTCTATTCATCTGCTCAAGGATTTGCATGGGAATGGCCACCACGTTCTCCCATGAACATGCCGACAAAATTTATTGGGATTGATGCAGGAACAGGATATGTACAACATGCTGCAGATGTAGGCTACACTCAAAATCTAATACTGTGTTGCACCTTCACATCCGGTGCAGGTGTTCCGTTGAGAGTTTTAGTAATCGGTGAGTCCTGGGTTGCAGCTAAGACGGCAGTGAGTGCTGGTTTCGGATTAACAATGTCTAATTCCTCGTTTGTTGCACCAGGCGATACACTCCCCTGGAGGTCGACGCAGGTTATTAACGAATATGTGTACGATGTAACATTGTCCTACATTACAGTTGAGGGTGGAGTGCGCCAGCGACTATTTGATTCGTATGGCAGCATTGGAGTGTTTGTTAGGGGGCAAATACTCGCCTCTGCGTCGGAATCGCTGTTGGATAGAGTGCTTTCACCCAACGACTATTACTTTTCTGGCAATCCACGTACGAAGGAAAAAGAAATCACGTCCAATTTACAGACGAGTTTTTCGCCATTCGTCCTTGAAACAGCATTGACTCTGCAATATGATGTTCCCATGGGAAGGGGGTACTACATAGCCCCCGCACTCACATTTGCAATTCCGGTCACATCGGTGATGTCGGATGCAACGTGGCGGTACCTATGGACTGGATTCGGTTTCAAGTTGATGCGTGGAATTTGAGGTCACTATATTTGTAGTTACTGCGTCATACCCGACACTTTAATAGTTAACATATGGAGAACACCATGCGACGTGCGTTTGTAGTTTTTTCAATGTGTCTGTTGATTCCTACGCTTGCGCTTTTTGCCCAGGCAAAGTTTGAAGTGGAAGGGGGCATGACACTCGATTGGGGTAAGGTTCCTGCACCAAAAGAGGGATTCCTTGAAGGTACAATTAAGATGAAGAACGTAGGCAACCGCGAGATGAAGCTGATAGAGATTAAGCCAAGCTGCGGATGCACGAAGACGGATCCGGACAAGATGGAATTAAAGCCCGGTGAAGTTAGTACAATGAAGGTTAAGCTTAACATTAGCCAATCGCAGGCAGGTCCAATTACAAAGAGCATCACCGTTAGGTGGATGGATAAGGAAGGGGCTGACGTTGCACACATGAGCAAGGTCCAGGGGATCCCTCAGGCTACGACTGCCGACACGGTTGAAAAAGTTGAGTACCTGTATTTAAAAGCAGATATTCAGCGTCCGATCATGATGAGCCCAATGAATTATTTCGCGTTCCAGGAGCTTCAAGTTGGCAAAGAAACAAAGGGAAAAATACAGATCACGAACAATGATAAAGTGCCGATCACTTTTTCAGATTGGCATGCCGATAATGGTCTCGTGTTAAATCAGACATCAAGCGTAACGCTCAAGCCTGGTGACCATTTCGAACTGGAGGCTAAGATAGTTCCTTCCGTCAAGGGCAATTATCAGGCTACCGTCGTTGTTGCCACCACACATCCGGATAACCCAACACTTGAGATTAAGGCTTGGGGATTTGTAAAGGAAAACGAAAGTCCGGTGTTTCAGCAGACGCCGAAGCAATAAGTACACAGGTAATAGAAACAAGAGAATCGTATATGGCTATTGGCTGACAGCCAATAGCCATGTACCTTCGGGTAGGGACCGACCGAGTATCCAGGGGTTGTTGATTTTCACATCCTTATACGTGGTGCCATGTTCGGCAGCCCACTGCGCAAGGTTCTCGACTGCCGCTGTTTGTGCAATAGACGTCACAGGCGCCGGGTTGTAGCGTTCGTTCTGGGGGATAACAATACCATATTCATGAGCGTGTTCA
>JAGVJW010000162.1 GCA_020050895.1 bacterium
CGATTGAACGTATTCGAGATCAACGGCATCGGGATCATTTTTTGCACGTTGCAAATCTTTTGTCAGGCTCTCCACAAGGTAGGCTACGTATCCACCAAAATTATATTCCAGTACACCTCGCGTGATAGCATCTGAATCTTCGAGAACATCGTGAAGGAGCGAAGAGATGAGAACATCCACATCGTAAATCTCGAGTTCGTCGATGAGGATTCTGGCAACGCGGGCGCTGTGATAGAAATACGGCGTTCCATCATTACGCATCTGGTGCTCGTGTACTGCTCTTGCCATTTCGTAGGCATCAAGAACCTTAGACACGCCAACGATATCGCCACGAGCTGTCAGCCGCGCCTCAAGCTCTTCATAGCTTAAAGTGGATTGATTGTACGAAGGACCGTCGTTATTTAACATGCGTTCGACTTTAACCAGAGCACACAATTTACAACGGCTGGATCACGAACGCTTGTTCTTCTTTAATGTTCCCAATAAAGAACGCGCTCCCTCGATAGCTTCGCTGGTAACAGAGGCACCGCTGATCATTCTTGCAATTTCCAGAACGGCCTCTTCTCCAGTTACCTCCATTGCGTTTACTGTTGTCGAATTCTTGTCTTCAACCTTTTGAACACGAATCATTGTGTCTGCCAACGAAGCAATCTGAGGCAGGTGTGAAATACAAATAATTTGATGGCGCGAGCAAAGGTTCTTCATCACGTCGCCAACGGCTCGAGCTATTCGCCCGCTGATGCCTATGTCGATTTCGTCAAACACCATCGTTCCCACCGAACCCTTTGATGCTTGTACCTTCTTGATAGCAAGCATGACTCTCGACAATTCACCTCCCGAGGCAATACGTGCTAATGGAAGGGGGCTTTCTCCCGTGTTAGCTGTCAGCAGGAACTCAACTTCATCGGTTCCCGAGGCACCGAGCTCGGCCTGACTAAACCTGACTTCGAAACGCGCCGAAGGCATACCCATTTGTTGTAAAGATGCAGTTATGGAATCGCACATCAGGGTGGCCGATGTCTTGCGTTGTTGGGAAAGTCTTTGGGACGTTTGCCGTGCTTCTGCCTCTGCTGCGCCGACGTTGCGTTCCGATTCGAGAATTGCTCCATCAAGATCTTCGAGAATTGCAAGCTGCCGACGCGAAGACGTCAGCGTTTCAATTGCAACGTCCAGCGTTCCGTATTTGCGAACGAGCCGTTGTAGCTGGCTCTGACGCTGCCTAAGAAACTCCAAACGTTCCGGAGAAAAATCTTCAGGATCAGCCAATTTTGCAACTGCACCTGAGGTTTCCTTGCACGAGGCAGCAGCAGACTCCAATTCACTTACGGCGGCAGACAGAGTAGCATCAAACTCAATTAGTCCGATTAATTTTTCCTTCGCCTGCTGAATCAAATCAAACGCACTGGGTTCGTCTGAATACAGCATACCCTGTAGTGCTGCAGCTGATGTTATAATCGTTTCCGAAGATTCTGCTCGCCGCAATTCTTCGATAATTCTAGTGAGCTCATCCGGTTCTGCAGCCGTAGTCCCGATGTCGTTGATAACGAACTCCAGGCGAGAACGTACTTCATCGATACTAACAGCTTGATCTCTAAGATTCTTTAGTATTTTACGAGCCTCCAGAACACGATGCCATTGTTGGCGCATTGCTGCATGCAATTCTTCATCGGCCGAGAGCGAATCAAGGATTGCAAGATGATTCTTGGAGTTCAGAAGGCCATGCGTGTCGTGCTGCCCGTGAAAATCAATCAGCAGTTCCGACAGTTCCTGTACAACCGAAGCCGGCACCGGTAAGTCGTTAACAAAGGACCGCGATGTACCCGAGGCTAGGATTTCCCTGCGCAGCACTAATTCATCGTTGTCCCATTGCAGATCGTGCGATGAAAGGAAGTCGTTCACACCCTGCTGTGAAGCCACGTTAAAGATGGCTTCAACGACAGATTTCTTTGCACCCGATCGTATACTGGATGCTGAAATACGCTCGCCAAGCGCAGTCGTCAAAGCATCAATTATTATAGACTTACCAGCTCCAGTCTCGCCAACCAGCACCGTCATGCCCGATCTAAAATCAAGTTCGATATCATCGACTAGAGCAAACGACTGAATGGAGAGGCGTGTAAGCAATGGTAAAAAATGTTAGTGAATTCAGGATCAGATCCGCGTTATTCGTGCCTGGAAGAGCTTGATGGCTCCGAAGGCAACCGCACCGGCAATCACGATGGAAACCAGTGGGTGCGTTTCCTGAGCCACCACAATCAGGGCAATCGTTACAAAAAACGTAGCCACGGATAGAAGGAAGATCCAAACTGCAGCCATGATCAATGAATGTTGTTAGATGTAATATTCTGAATGTAAGGCGCGTATGTGTTGCTGAACAGCAGCAATTTATCGGAAGGTACCTTTACTACCAAGGTCACGCTTTCATCTCCGTCCAACCGTTCGAGGACTTCCAAATCATCATACACACTTGAGACGTCTTTCATCCTATCATACGGGATGCAAAGGGTACGCTGTACAGAAAGCGACTCCAGAACAAGCTGCATATCGGCTAGCAACCTTCCGAGGTTGATTGATCGGGTAGCAGAGATGAATACGCATCCGGGATACTCCAAGCCGATGTCGTCGAGTAGATGTCTGTCTTCGACAGCATCAATCTTGTTAAAAACAAGAATCACCGGTGTATCGTGAACTCCTAGTGAAGCAATCATTTCCTCAACAATTGCAACCTGATCCTTAACATGCCGATGCGATACATCGGCCACATGGATCAGGACATCGGCCTCCAATGTTTCAGAGAGTGTGGAGCGGAATGATGCAACAAGCTGAGGGGGAAGTTTGCGGATAAAGCCAACAGTATCTGAAAGCAACGCGCGCTTCCCATTTGGCAGTTCGATGGCGCGAACGGTGGTATCAAGCGTTGCAAACAATCGGTCTTCGACATGAATCTCAGCTTTCGTAAGAGAATGCATGAGCGACGACTTCCCGGCATTTGTATAGCCAATCAAGGCAAATCGTGGAATGCTTTCCCGACCCTTTCTCTGTACGGCTCGATTGACTTCGATATCGTCAAGCTTTTCCCGCAGACGCTGAATTCTGGTTCGCAAAATCCGACGGTCGGTTTCGATCTGCGTTTCTCCGGGACCCTTTGTGCCGATGCCGCCAAATTGTTTGGAAAGGTGCGTCCACATACGCGTAAGCCTTGGAAGCATGTACTCCATCTGTGCCAGCTCCACCTGCGTGCGTGCTTCGATGGTACGCGCACGAGATGCGAAGATGTCGAGAATCACACCACTGCGATCGAGAACCTTCACCTTTAATTCTTCTTCGAGATTTCGTGTTTGCGTTGGCGAAAGGTCGTCATCGAAGACAACCATCTGCGCACCGTACTCGTCGACCAGCGCTTTCACTTCTTCAACCTTTCCCTTGCCGATTGCGCTGGCGACATCGGGTTTGTCCCGCTCTTGGTACACACTCGTAACAACGTCGGCTCCGGCTGTATCAAGCAGCAAACCCAGCTCATCCATATGCTCGCGGACAACTTCGGGGTCTGTGCCCTTACGAACAACAGCAACTGTAATGGCACGTTCCCGCGCCTCCAATCCCACATCAAACATCGTTGTATTCACAATTCATTCCGCATCAAACTTACTACTGCCCCCTCACAAGGGGTAGGTCCAATGTAGATTTGATCAGCATGAGGTTCATAACTACAGCTCTTCTGCTGATGAGTTCATTTGTACTGACAGCCATTGGTCAGGAACAGGGCCCGCAGCCGCCCATTGTTCTAGAGTGGGCAGATAGCCTAAAGGGCGCCGGTCCAACAGATGATGGTGTTCGGGAATTCATCGGCAACGTAAAATTCAAGCAGGGGAATGTGACGGTGACGTGTGACAGGGCCGTTCACGAAATCGCCTTGAATAGGGCTCGCTTGTACGGTCACGTAGTGATTAAACAAGGGACGATGAAAATGCTAGCCCCATATGTATCGTACGACGGTAATAACTATGTAGCAAGAGCCGACAGTGGAGTCTCAGTTTTTGATGAGGGCAAAACAATAACGGCAAAACAGGGAACGTATTCCACGAAACTGCATACGGCAAATTTCACCGACAGTGTTGTAGCTGTCGACGATACTTTAGCAATCTGGTCAGACCGAGCTACGTACAGCAAGGACACAAGAATCAGTTCTGCTGCAGGACGTGTGGTTATGCGGGACACCATAGAGGATGCCTGGATGCGTTCCGATTCTTTGCTCAACGATCCGGGTTCTGATATCATTAAAATATTGGGCAATGCTGCAGTATGGCAATGCCGCGAAGACACACTTTTTATAATTGCTGATAGTATAATTATTTACAAAGTCCCTTCGGAAGTTTACATCGCTAAGGGGAATGTTGAGCTGGTTAATGGTAACATCGCTGCACGGGCTGATTCAATAGATTTCTCCGATTCGAGCGGAAGGTTCAACCTCGTCCAGGATCCTACCGTATGGGCGGATTCCATGCAATTGGTGGCTGACACAATCAAGGTTATGGCTCCAAAACGTAAACTCGAAAGCATAACGGGTAGTCAACGAAGTCTTATGGTGAGCCGCTCGGACACCGTTCGAACCGACAGGTACGATCAGATCAGCGGCGACACGATTATTTTAAACATAACCGAAGACACCGTACGGAGCCTACTTGCGTTTGGCGATGCTCAAAGCATTACCTGGCGCATTGAGAACGATGAACCCCAGGGGATGGCACAGTTTGCATCCGACTCAATTAAGGCTTACTTCATTGAAGGCAAGCCGGAAAATATTTATTGGTTAGGGGGCATTCAAGGCCAGCATCATCCTGAAAAAATTGCCGCTAGTCGTGTTGCAGAATACCTTCTGCCGGGATTTGTCTGGAGATTAGATCGTCCTGCAATGAGGGCTATACCCCAACCATTCTCGCCAGCGCCCTTCCGCACCCAGCCTCAGAGACGACTTCCAAGTCCGGAGCAATTACCGGGAAAAATGAAGTAACTTACAGGCTGTCAGTGAGTTTTATGTGTCATTCAAGACGAGCTAAAAACCTAGCACCAATTTAACCGGAGATACGCGGCTTGACGTTGATACTTCGGATAGCCTTATTACTTGTTCTGACGTCGGGAATACTTCCGGCTCAGGTCGAACGCATTTTACCGCGTAAGGGTGCATCGTCGCTGGAGGGGACTCAATTTGTAGTCGGCTTCATGCAGAACGAAGTACTCGGGTGGGGTGTCGATCCCAGACTTCAGATTTTCATAGCCACACAGTATGATGCGAACGTAAGAATCGAGTACCCGGTGTTCGGACCTGTGAATAAATTTATCCCGGCAAATACTATCTATGTTGAGGATGTATACTACACGTTTATGGTAACCCAATCCGAGGTACCGGTAAGGCAGGCAATTTTTATTACTTCGGATGCACCAATCGTTGTATATGCACTTAACACTATCCTGCATTCAACCGATACGTATTCGGCGATACCAATTAAACACCTCGGGACAGATTACTTCACGGTTAATAAACCTAACGATCATTACAGACTGGACACAAATCAAAATCCTCTGGACACTGCCATCAGGAATTCCGAGTTCATGATCATGGCTGTGGAAGATTTCACCGATGTTTCGATCGTGCCCACCGTAAGGACATATTCTGGTAATCCCGCTGGCGTTCCG
>JAGVJW010000083.1 GCA_020050895.1 bacterium
AATATCGATGGGGGACTCATCGTGTACAGAGGCTCTACGTTTACAACGCCAAACCTCACCCTCGTTCCCGATGCCGTTGTAATCAACGGCGGTACACTCGCAGTGGGGATGCCATGAAATTAACGATGTTTACAAACCATCGAATGGCGTCACCCCCAAAAAGAAGTGTGGCCTGGAGAGTTTTACTGTTAATTTTTCTTTGGAACCTACCCCTTGGCACGTGTAAAGCCCAAACTCCAAGCTTGCTCCAGTCTGACGGTAAAATCTATAACAGCGGAGTGCTGAAAATCCGTGGTGATGCCGCAATTATTCAGGATACCATTGGCGGTGTTGTAAGATATGAGCGGGATCGATTAGCTGATTCTCAGTTGGTTGCCCACCTTACATATAGGGATTTGCACTTTGAAGGACGATCAATAAAGAAAGTTATCGATCCATCGGAACCCGTTATTGCCGACAACTTGTTTTGGTCCATTGATACAAATGTTGTTGTTGATTTAAGTCCTGCCACGTTTATCCAAGCGAACAGGACCGTTGTTCATGATGGCTACATCAATCCGGGTCTTCGGTACGGCCGATTTGTTTTGGGGGGTACAACAAATCAGGATGTGTCAGGTAGGGGCACCATACCCGTGCTTGAGCTCAACAACCTTGCAGGCGCCACCATAACTCGAAGCGGAGGCTTGCTCGTTTTTGAACGACTTGACTTACAACGTGGATTGCTGTCGAACTCCGGAGCCGACAACCTTGATATCAGTCAGAACGGATGGATATGGCGCGATGATTCTGGGTCGATTGCGCAAGAACCGAAATGGACGGTGCGTCTCAATCTTCGGTATTATGGAGACTCGTTGATGCTTGGCGGCGCCGAGATGGTAAGAGCTCCAACGGCTATCGGTAACCTTGTTCAGGATGATACATCCGGACTGATGCTTCCATACAGCATCTTCGTCAACGACTCTATGATCCTGCGTGGGCACATATACACAGAGCAAGATTCGGCAAGACGATGGGAACTGTATTATACAAATACTTACAATCCATGGTACGATGGATTGTGGCCCGAAGTCATCGGTACAATGGTGCGTACCAATCTCGTCGATGGCCAGCCCATGATGATGAACAACGAGCACGCGACAATTTTCTTTGCTAATGCTACCGAGCGCGGAGACGTTGAACAATATGCTGTCCGCAACATGCCACGAACGATTCCGCCGCCCCTTTCCGACATCACATTCAAGGTCAACCGCTTCCTTCAGCTTGAACCTCGCTCCGCAGTTGGCGATAAAATTGCTGACAGCACGTACACCATGACGTTTGGTTATTCATGGCGGGCATTGGAACGATTAGGCAGAGAAGGCCAGGCGTTTAATGAAACAATTATTCCGTTAAGGGGGCAGGAATCACAACTTGTATTGATGCGTTACGACGGGATCAGTTATAATCCATATGGATTTTCGGCACTACCTACAAATACCAACACACCATCACCAGCAGGTATATGGCGATACTCAACAGCTGGACTTGTGCGTGCCAGCGGAGATTTTGCAATTGGATTATCTACCGGACCAATCTGGAAGCTAAACGCACTACTGTATCTGGAAGGGGCAGTACGAACCTATGGTGAGAACTTCACACCAATAATGTCGAACGACCTTGCAGTAGCGGGTCTCGTTCCAACTGTTGCCCCGAACATTTTCCCGTATTCGCTCGATCCGGATCGGTTGGTCGACACAGCGCTAACCATCTCCGACAGTGTTGTAGACTGGGTTACAGTCGAATTCAGGAATTCGCCGACTGCCAGCGGCCCGCCACTTCTTATTGAAACATTGTTGCTGTTGGTTGACGGACGCATGGTGGATCCTCAGACCTATCAACCACGTGTGATTTCAGGCATCGATCAAGGGTATTACTACCTTGAAGTGCGACACAGAAATCACTTATCAATAATTACGGAAGACAGCATCCTAGTTGCACGCTCTGAAATCAACCGCGTTGTCGACTTTACCGGAGGAGTTGCGATTCTTGGTGGTGCGGCATCTCAAAAACTTATTGGTACAAGCTCTGGCAGGCGGTGGTTCGGCCTTATTGCAGGTGAGGTGACTGCCTCTGATGAAATTCTTAGAGATGATTATAATTTAGTTTGGAATAATAGAAATGCAGAGGGATATCTGGTTCATGACACGAATCTCAATGGGATTGTGACGACGCGAGATCTGAACGTAACCTGGAACAATAGAGAGCGCTTGAGTGTTGCGCCTCGGTAAAACGATATCGGCGAGATTTATTCCGGCAGCGAGTATGTCCACGTTGCTCGCATCGTTTTGCTTGATGGCAGCGTTTATAATCCTTGCTCCTCCGGGTGCTAAAGCCCAAATTGTTCCGGATGCGAGAGCAGTTGTTCAGCCTGTGCTCGATCCACTATATACAAGGTTAACATTTGACCTGTACATCCGACGGTTGACGGACAGGTGGACGTATTGGGCGAACACGACGCTCCGCATACAGTCCAGCGACCTTGCCCCCACAGGAGGCTACAACCCAGCTGTGCATACACTCACATTTATTTCCGATTCATCCGATCTGCCCCTTGTCCCTTATAATCCAGGCGCCATGAATGCGTACTTCGTGGATTATCAGTTTGTAGGGGGCGATATTGTGATCAATATCATCGGACCCGACAGCGTAGACGATGCCATTGCAGTAGTAAATCCTGATAGTATTCGCATCGGACGGTTTGAGGTTGCTTCGAGCGACGGTTCATACGTTCCAGAGAATTTAGTCTTTGCTGCACCACTATCGTACTACCAGGCCAACGCTTTTAAGATCGACCACGATTCTGTTACAGGGTCGGGTACAGATCGCAATGTGTGGTTTGTAAAGCACGACAACCCTCCACTTGAAACTGAATATCAGGAAAAGGCGCCCCCTCCCGATATCTGCGAAGCTGAGTTCAATTTCTACGGCCAGTATGTCGGTGATCTGAATGTTATGCTTGGCTTCGATGTAACCGACGAGCATTGCTACGAAGGCTTCATCATTGAGCGCGCCCTGGTAGACAGGCGGGATCCCAACACACTCGATTTCCAAGGCCGACCGCAACTGACGTACCTTAACGAACCACGATTGTTATCCTGTTTGTGCCTAGCACCGCAAGTGCATGACAGTTTGTTCGACGCAGTTGAATTCCGTCGAGAACAATATGCCTACCGCCTAATCGGGAGACGTTTGCCGTTCTATGGCGACTCACTGGAGATCATCGACACAATCTTTATCCGCATTCCAAACGCTATCATTTCTAATGCTAGAATTCTTGAAAATCCATTTAGAAGCCAGACAACAATCCGATTCAATGTTGATGACAGGCTTCGCCTAACCGCACGTGCATACGATCTTGGTGGTCGGCTCATTGGGACACTCGAAACCCTGGATGGTAAACCTGTTGAGGATATGGAGTATGTAGTTGGAGTCGACTATCGTATAGTTTTCAATACGCCTAGCATTGCATCGCAGGGTTTGCTTAACATTGTTCTCGTCGCCTTCCCGATTAACGACTATTCTATCGAAGAGCAATCGCGCGTCATCATTAAGGCACAGTTGTTAAAATGATGAAAATAGTTATCATACTGACGACAATGATTGTGTTTTGGCAGGCTTCCCCCATAGCTTTTGCCCAAGTTTTTGAATCGCCAGTAACGGAAGAAGGTGACCTTCCTCTCGATACTTTGGTTCGAAAATCCGAGTGGTGGTTGGGTGTGCAGGGATCTGCGTTCTATGCAATGAATTACGGCACACTGTCGGAACAAGTTATTGGTGGAACTGCACCAGATCAGCCAGGTTTTGTGGTAAAGCCGCAAGGTGGATACGGGTATGGTATTGGCGGAGGAATTGCCTTCGAGTTCCGTCCGATTCACTCCGCACTAGGGTTTCTAGTTACCAGTGGCGTGGACTGGCGATGGGCGAAGGCAGAAACACAAGTTCCCATATCAAGCGATATTTATGCATTTAATGCGTTATTTGAGTCGCAGTCCTCGGTATTGTATGCTTCATCGGCCATCTCTGCTAAGGTCCAGTTGGGAGTAACGGGCATGTTCGTTCTGGCAGGGGTCACCTACGACGTGCCATTGAAGACTCTGGATTCGTATGTTTGGCAGAACGAAAAGTGGGAGGGTGAGCCGGTATCTAACGAGCCTGGCGCTCCGCAGACAAGTATTAAGTTCAACACACAGAAAAAATTTGAATCGCGACTTGGTCTCCAAATTGGATTTGGTCACGATTTTCAGGCAGGATTTTTTGGGTACAAAGGACAGCTCGTTACTCCGTACATAGTTATTCAGGGGGCAACTCCAATGGTAACAGCGCCTACAACCTGGAGCAACATCTCAGCTCGCCTTGGTTTTATATGGCGAGGAGGTTTATAAAAATTTTTACTGCTCATACCCTAGCAGTTATTGAAAATCGCACGCCTTTAACCACTAGTGCGAATTGAGGTCTCCGATACATGCCCCGGTGTAAGAGCCGGGGCAGAGTCGGATTCAAGGGGCTATCCAATATTCATTCTCAGTGTAAAGCAGCTTCCATTCTGGTACTTGTATTCAATCTGTGCATTCATGCGTTCCGCCATGCGTTTAGCCAGGTAAAGACCCAAGCCAAGAGAATCTTCTCCTCCGGTGGGGCGAATGCTCATGCGAGAATATTTGGTAAAGAGTTTGTCTCTGTCAGCTTCAGGGACTCCCGGGCCTTCATCACAGACTGTAATAAAAGCCGATTTATCGTCGGTACCGGCAGACACAGTTATCTGAGTATCCGGTGGTGAATATTTGATGGCGTTAGAGATTAGGTTATCGAGCACAGCAGCAACAACCGATGCATCGGCAGAAGCCCAGGCCTGACCAAAAGATGAGATCGTGAGAGTCATGCCCTTTTCCTCTGCGCGCATGTGATGTCGCTCCACAGCAAGGTGAACAAGATGCACAAGGTCTACGCGGCCGATGGTGATACCGACTGAACGCTTATCAGTGCGGCTGATTTCCAAAAATGCATGGATGGTGGCGCTCATACGTGTAGTAACCGTAAGCAGATCCCGACAGAAGTCGAGAATGTCGCCTTTTCCAAGAACATCGAAGTGGGTAATTACTGTTTGTAGCATTCCCCGCATATCGGCAAGAGGATTGCGAAGGTCGTGTGCTGCGATAGCCATAAACTCATCTTTGTCGGTAGCAAGCTCGCGCAATTCTTTATTAGCATGTTCAAGTTTTGCAAGGGTATCTGATAGTTCAACATTTTTTTGTCGGTATGCATAGTTGTCACCTTCATGACTCTTGGGCTCTAAATGAAGTCGAACATTCGACAGCCGTCTTCTGGTTTCCTCCTCGTATTCTTCAATGCAGACATCCATCCATTTAGAGAGCTGCCGAAATCCCTGTATAGTGTCTCCAAGTTCTGCATAGGTAAACGCTAGTTCTCTAAGAGTCTTTGCCGTGTATTTGTGATTATTCAAGGGCTTGAGAACCGAGACTGCTTTTTCAAGGACTTCCCGTGCTTCCTCGTACCGGCCCTGACCATTACGCAGGCGACCAAACTGATACAGGTTATATCCAACATAAACCTGCTTTCCTTCTTGTTCCGCAGCCTTTAAAGCGTTTTCGAGTAATGGTTCGGCTTCGGCATACCGACCATCCGTTATATAAACGCTACCAACTTCCCCCTGAATGTTGGCAAAGTAGGACTCAAATGAATTCTTCCTCACATAGTCATACGCTTCTCCAAGGTATTTATGGAACAATACATGATCATTAAGATACTCGTACAATGTTGCTCGATTTACTTTAACGAAAGCAATGATGATCGGTGTCTCACACTCTTCAGCCGACGCTACTGCCAGACCAATCCAGCGTTCAGCTTCCTCTCGGTCGGTTTGCATTGCGCAGATCAAGCCGATCTGACATGCAGCCTGAGCTAATCCCGCCGAATTATCCTGAGTTATATCGATGTTATATGCTTTTAGAAAATACTCTAGCGCTCTTTCTAGGTAATCTCGGCGCTTACAGAATTCCGCATAGTTATAATAGACAACTGCCAGACCGGAAGGATCTCCCACCTTTTCACGGAGAGCTAGAGCTTCCTGAAAGGAATTCTCTGCGTCTTCAATCCTTCCCAATGAATCATATATACCCGCACGAATTGTTACAATACGTGAGACAAGCGAAAGATCTTCTTCCGGAGAGAGTTTACTAAGCGGTTCAATTATTTCTAGCGCTTCGGCGCTTCTTCCTGCTCGGTGCAATATGCTGGCATGATAATATGCAGTTAGGGCTTCCATGCGGGGATGGCCGCTGCTCAACCGAACCGCTTCGTCTATCCAGTGCAGTGCAGGATTTATTTCTCCGTGGTTTACATAATGCTGGGCCAGGATATGGCAGAACCTTGCCCGATCCTCTTTGCGCGGTGCGCTCAAGGCGGCTTGTTCGGCTTGCTTGCGCGCACCATTAAGCTCCCCGGACTTTGGTCGCACTACAAGCACGTTTCTCAAATGCTCAAGCAACTTCGTGTAGTTGTCGAAATCACCTGTTGACGCAGAAACAGACATAAAGAATCCACACCCAATCAAAAAACCTAAAGAACGATACGCCCCATGCTCCGCAAACCACAGACAATGTTTGCTATATTGCGCCTCCTTTTTAGCCCCCTGTCAGCATTTCAACAAGGAAAATACGACGAATATGGGCGTAACGGCTCTGCTGTGCACACTCTTTGGACCTCTGGTTGGAGCGGTCGCAATTGCTTTCATTAGCCGCGAACAAGAACGAGCGATTAAAATATCATCGTTAGTAACCCTCACACTCACCTTTAGTGTGTCGCTCTTGCTCCCGATGTATTTCAATTCCTCGTATGCAGGTATGCAGTTTGTTGTTGATATGCCCTGGATCCCCTCACTCGACGCTGGATTTCGCATTGGTATCGACGGAACGAGCCTATTACTTGTCCTTCTAACAACCCTCATAGGTCCAATTTCACTATTGGCTTCGTGGACTCCAATTACAAAAAGCGTAAAGGAGTTTCATGTACTGTTGTTAGTGCTTCAGTTTGGGATGACAGGCGTGTTTATAGCGACAGACACCTTCCTGTTCTATGTTTTTTGGGAACTGATTCTTATTCCCATGGTGTTTATCATTGGGATATGGGGCGGCCACGACCGCATCTACGCATCGGTGAAGTTTTTTCTATACACATTAGTAGGCTCCCTGCTGATGCTTGTGGCTATTCTGTGGTTAGGGTTTGCGGCCCAGGCACAGGGACTGGGCTTTACGGCCGACCTTATGAAGCTTCGTCTGGTTGGGCCTTCAATTCCTGTTGAAGTGCAGTTTTGGATGTTCCTTGCCTTTGCTCTTGCATTTTGCATCAAGGTTCCGCTATTCCCATTTCACACGTGGTTGCCCGATGCTCACGTTCAGGCGCCAACGGCTGGATCGGTTATACTTGCTGCAGTGCTCTTAAAGATGGGTACCTATGGCTTAATCAGGTTCAATCTCGAGCTCTTCCCTCAAACATCTGCGCAGCTTGCCGGCGCAATCAGTGTTCTTGCAGTGGTGGGCATCATTTATGGGGCACTTGTTGCTATGGTGCAAACCGACGTGAAAAAACTTGTTGCCTATTCGTCGGTGAGCCACCTTGGCT
>JAGVJW010000259.1 GCA_020050895.1 bacterium
CACAAAAAGTTGAGTTTCCAATATTTTTTAAAAACCTTACTCCAGGCGAGTCAATAGAGCGAAAGTTCATTGTTTCAGCTCATCCAGATGGGACTGACTCACTTGATACACAACTCGACGAAACTGAGATACCTTCAATACCCTTACCAGGGGGCATATTCTATGTTTGGTCCGTTGCTCCTATAGATGAACCCCTATGGCTTAGCCCTAAAGAAGTACGGAAGCTTAGAATTGGCGAACAACACCTTGAGGTTTATGACCTTCGAATAAATTGGAATGGCGGAAATCTAGAAATAACATGGCCATATCCGATACCGAGTTATGTCGATTCTATTTATGTTGTCGATGGAAAAACTGACTACCCCGACAATATCATTTCAGAAAAAATTCAACCCGGTACTATGATCACAACAGATAATCCGGCTTTCGACAGATTTAATATCATGGTTTGGTATAATGCGATACAGACCTCAGTTGAAGAAAACGAAAACACTGAGTTTCTCCGGTTATGGCCCAATCCTGCCACAAACGAAATCTCGATTTATTCAGATTTGACTTCAGGGAATCAAGTTGATATACTTGATATCAATGGTCGCGTTGTTAAGAATCTCGTCATGGCAAGCCCCCTACAAACCATTTCGATATCCGATCTACCGTCTGGTATATTTATAGTGAGGACAAGAAACGCAATGGGTGTGACCATATCAAAAATGTTTGCACATCATTAGATCTTGCTGCCGCAAGTAATTCATGAGCGACCAACCACAGGGTGAACGTCCATCAGGAAGCAGGAGGCGATTCCATCGGCATCCGAGGCATCACCACGACCGCAAGTCCCAACCATCAACATTTAGCAGCAGCATAACCGTCGTAATCCCCTTGTTGAACGAAGTAGAATCGCTGCATGAGTTGTCTTTGAGCATCGAAAAAGTGTTGAACCGATTTGCACCTGGCAGATGGGATGTTATCTTTATTGATGATGGTTCAACGGACGGATCGTTTGATGTGCTTCACGATATTCATACTCGAAACACACGGTTTCGATCGATACGATTCCGAAGGAACCATGGGAAATCGGCAGCTCTAGCCCTAGCGTTTGATGAAGCACAAGGCGACATTGTAATTACAATGGATGCAGATTTGCAAGATGATCCGAACGAAATCCCCGCTCTCATTTCTAAACTAGATGAAGGCTTCGATCTTGTTTCCGGTTGGAAACGCAAGCGTCACGATCCCTGGCATAAAACAATTCCATCGAAACTTTTCAACACCGTCACATCGGCGATGAGCGGTATCAAACTGCATGATTTCAACTGTGGACTAAAGGCTTACCGACGTTCAGTAATTAAGAACATACAGGTATATGGGGAGATGCACCGGTACATTCCGGCGCTTGCTCACTGGGAAGGGTTCCGTGTAACGGAAATTCCAGTTCAGCATCATGCCCGTAAATTTGGTGTTTCAAAATTCGGAATGAGCAGATTCCTCAAAGGATTTCTTGATTTGCTCACGGTGATGTTCACAACACGGTACATTAAGCGACCGTTGCACTTTTTCGGTACGATTGGGTCGTTGTTCGCAATTGTGGGTTTTGGTATCGATCTGTACCTGGCGATTGAATGGTTTATGGGGCTTACTTCGCTAAGCCAACGCCCTCTTGCGCTGCTGGGTATAGCACTGATTATTGTTGGTGTGCAACTCATTTCCCTGGGACTTGTCGGTGAGTTAATCGTCAAGAACAATCTGCAGAGTGAGAGATACTCCATCAGGGAGCGGCTTCCGTAATTCAGGAAAGTTAGAATGTCAAAGATTATCGGTCAGAATCCGGGAATACAACATCTAATAAACTCATTGGCAGTATTTGCCCTGCTCATTCTTGTGTGTACTGCTGCATCATCGCAAGTCAGGTATCGCGTCGCCGCTGGTTTATCTACGGATTGGATAACAAACGACAATCCAGCCACGTATCGTATTACCGGGCACTCTTCAGATCTTGATTCAAACAAGCCCTTCGGCGGCGGTTTCGATGGAATGCAAATGGGATGGGGCATTAAGGGATTTGTTGATATAGATAAACAAAAAAGATTTAGAATACCGGTTGGCTTGGACTATTTCATGTTCTCAGGTGCGCAATCATTTGGAGCAAATAGGTATAAACTCACTGCTCGGCACGAAGTAGACCTGTATACAGGTATTCTCGGATTTGAATGGGCGTTCGCGGAATTTCCCATGGCCTTTGCCCGAGCATATATTGGCGGCGAAGCCCGTCTGTTGTATGTAACACCTAATGTGTACCAGTTGACATTTGAAATTCGCGACAGCATGCTGATCGATCGCACAGTCAACCCCAAGCCGGCGGCTACACGGCTGGGTGCAATGGTTCGGCTCGGCATTGAGGGTGAAGTCTATTACCCTGTGTTCGTCAACACGAGTGTTGCATGGGGTGTGATGAACCTGGTTGGAAGAGACGAAGTGCCAGGGACTGATGGCGGTCGAGGTGAACTGCTTACAGTTAATAGCGACCTTGAAGGGGCTGAAAGCATAGTCATGCATCTGAACTTTACTTTCATGGTTCAGGTCCGACTATGAGTCTGGTTAGCGGTGTTGAAGTGAAAGATGATTGTATACACTTTCGCGGTGACGTTCCGTGTAAACCTCACAAACTGTATGGTGTTCATTGTAAGGATTGCACCTACTATTCGGAGCGGAAGGGGCGACTGCTGATTGTTAAACTCGGAGCTGTTGGTGATGTAATTCGAACAACCGTTATCCTCGAACCTCTACGAAAAAAATATCGCGGCTTTGAAATTTGGTGGGTGTCTGAAACTCCTGACGTTGTGCCGTCTTCAGTATCCAAGCGTCTTAAGTTTAACAGCGAATCGATACTCTCATTAGCGGCGGTTCATTTCGATGTCGTTTTCAATCTCGATAAGGACCTTCACGCATGCGCCTTGGCTGAACGGTTGAATGCTGAATCGTTGTATGGATACAGGTTAAAGAATGGAGTTCCCTATCCGGCAAATGAACTTGCCGAAGAAAAATTCCTGACGGGGGTTTTTGATGATATAAGTATGCAGAGTAGGACTTCATATCCGCAGGAAATCATTGAATTATGTGGACTCAAATATGAAGGACAGGAATATGAAATTGATGAACCACAAAGCTCACCAATTACGCTCGGATCAAATGGGTCGAAAGTAATCGGACTCAACACCGGATGTGGAAATCGATGGATTTCCCGCGATTGGCCCCTTGATAGTTGGCAAAAATTGATTGAAAAGCTGCATTCTGCTAACTACACGGTTCTTCTCCTCGGCGGACCTGCAGAACATGACAGAAATATATTTCTCCAGTCTGCAACAGGCGCACTCTATCAGGGAACATTTCCACTCCAGACATTCATTTCCATTGTTAATCAATGCGATGTTGTTGTTACTCTCGTAACCATGGCCTTGCATGTGTCGATTGCTCTAAGAAAGCAAGTTGTTTTGATGAATAATATCTTTAACAGACACGAGTTTGAACTTTATGGCAGAGGTGTGATAATAGAACCACCGCTTGAATGTAAATGCTTTTTTGCGAACACGTGTATCAATCCTGAGTACAGATGTATGGAGCACCTCACTCCCAATGCAATCTTTGAAGCAGTAAATTCAAGAGTTAACTATTTGTAGAAAGTCTTGCTAAATCCATTGTGGTCTCGTCTGTTTAGCATAATCTTCCAAAACACTCCGTTTAGGAAACCCGATCCATACCCAACTAATTGTACGAATGATGCCAGAACACTCATCAGCCCTACGGTACCCGACTTCGACTGTACAAGTGCGCTGAAAAATAGAGTTGTTGCATATCCTACAATCGGGATCAATAAATAGATTCCCATTGGTAGTGCAAGGCTGTAAATGATAGCTAAAGCCAGATACAATGTAAACGATGCTGGAAATAAATGAACAATTTTCAATGTATATGGATGCTTGATGGAGAGCGATATTCTTGCCGATCCGGAATTGTATACTTGTTTAAAAAATTTCTTTAAGTCGGTCCGACGTTTATGGAATACCCACGCCTCTGGTATGAGACCAACATTGAAACCAAGATTTAATATCCGTATGCTAAGATCAATGTCTTCGCCAAAACGCATGGCCGAAAATCCATCAGTTGCGTTGAATACCTCCCTGGATATTCCCATGTTAAATGAGCGAGGGTGAAACGTTCCTGTTACCCGTCGCTTGGATCCGCGGATACCACCCGTGGTTAAGATAGACGTCATGGCGAAACTGATTGCCTTCTGAACTGACGTAAACGATGGGTGATCACGGTCCGGACCTCCAAATGCATCGTATTCATGAAGTTTTCGGGCATTATATACCGATGCTAAATATTCTGGAGGAACCATGCAGTCTGAATCAAGAAAGATGAATACGTCAGCGCTGGCCCGTCGGCAACCATAATTGCGAGATGGGCCGGGACCAGAATTCGGCTTGGCAAAGTATGACACATGAAGACGCTTGGAATACGATGCACATACATTCTGCGAAGTAATAGATGAGCCGTCTTCGACAACTACAACCTCAAAATCAGTGAATGTTTGTGCAGTGAGGCTTTCGAGTAGATCTTCGAGTTCAGAAGGCCGGTTATAAACTGCAACAATGATAGAGTATGTCATTAAGCGTCAAAAATAGCGCGACTGAACGTAGTATCTTTGGTGACGTGGAAACTGTTTCGACACCCATTCTCACCGATCTTGCTCAACAAGTTGAGTTAATGGAATTGCATGCGCGAACAAAACGAAATTTCCGTATGCAGTACCGTCTTGCAATTCACACACTGATCCCCTGGCTCGATTCGTTGAATGTGCTCCGTGGCAATGATGCTGTTTGTGAAATTGGATGTGGCGAGGGGGGAGTTGTGGATGCCTTTGCACAGCGTGGAGCATCATTCGCGTTGGGGACGGACATTATGGGGCCGCTGTTGGATCAGATCTCATCGCCCCTTGCAGAAAAACTTGGATTACGGGTAACCTTTGCGCACCACGATGTTATTGGTGCTTTTATTCCCGATGTCTGGCTGCACCGGTTTGACGTCGTGGTCTTGCGCGATGTGATTGAACATCTCGACAATCCCGAGCAGGCACTTCGAAATATTCATCGACTGGTAGCGCCCGGTGGCACACTGCTGATTACCTTTCCACCATACGCCAGCCCATTTGGAGGGCATCAGCAGTTGCTTGGAACCGTTGCAGGATCCATTCCGTTTGTACACTTGCTGCCGAATGCAATCTTTAATGCAATTGTGGAAAGGGGCGATCCAATGAACCGCGATGAGGTTAAACGGCTACGTCGAATACGTTGCTCAGCAGACCGAATTATGCAGGCGGCAAGTAGTGAGGGTTTTGACATTATTGATGAAAAATATTATGGATTACGTCCGGTATTCAGATGGAAATATGGTAGGCATATCCCAGAATTCGAATTGACACGCTTGAGGAAATTTCCATTGGTACGGCATCTCGCCATGGAAGCGGCATTTGTGTTTAGAGCAGTTACCTAACGTATCATGGCAATGAAGAAGGTGCTTGTAGTTGCATATCACTTTCCGCCTGGGGGAGGCCCAGGTGTGCAGCGTGTTCTAAAACATGTAACGTATATGCGTGAGTTCGGCTGGCAGCCTGTAGTGCTTACGGTAAAGGACGGAGAATTTCCCGCACGAGATGAATCGCTGCTTGCTAAAATTCCTCACGATGTTGTTGTGGAACGAGCAACAATAGTTGAGCCCTATGCTGTCTACAGGCGATTTATGGGAAGCAAGACTGCGGCCGACGTCAACGTGAATAAATCAAAAAATCAACGAACAGGTTTCAAAGAAAAAATTGCAGAGTTCATACGGGGTACGTTTTTCATTCCTGATGCTAGAATTGGTTGGCTTAGTAGTGCATCGAAATTGGGTATTGATATGGTACGCAGGCATCGGGTAGATGCGATTTACACTTCTTCGCCACCCTATACATGCTCACTAATTGGTAAGCGAATAAAACGACACTCGAAACTTCCCTGGGTGGCTGGATTTAGGGATCCGTGGACCGGGTTTCTTACAACTCCAGACCGATGGTTTCTTCCTGCAGCCATCGACAGGGTGCTTGAGCGTTCGG
>JAGVJW010000245.1 GCA_020050895.1 bacterium
AAATATTGAAGGGCATCTTCTTTAGGGAATTTGCAATTTGAATCAGATTTGGATTTAATACATTTTTTTTTTTATAGTAGTTGGTCACTTTTCATATTTTCAGCGGAGTAACGAAAATGAAATATCTCTTACTCCTCACTCTGTTCGTCATTTTATCATTAACTATTAGGGCACAGTGCAAAGAGGATGAGCTTGATTGTAATTGTACTTACACAACTCGGGAGATCAAGATATGCTTTGCTGGTACAAGCTATAATGCAGAAATAGAAATGTGCACTCAAACAGCGACTACTCAGTTGATTGATAATCCTTGTGCTGGTTACTGTGCACGTCCGGTTAACTCTGTTACCTGGGTCCGCAGAATTTGTGTTGATCAAGACTTGAAGAATCAGGGGATGCTGGCTATCTATAATGCTATTGTGGCAGGCACCAACTTGTGTTGTAACAACTTCATTGGTGCTACAATTCCATTTTGCGATCCATGGACCGACTGCAAGACATCAACCACTGCGTATTGTCACTTGTTAATGCTTCCCAAATGTACAACAAAGAATTTCGTAACAGGTTGCTATGAATATTGTGATAATGGGTGTAATGATTATTGCGTTGTTGAGCGTCGATACTGCATGATGAACGCAACAACCTGCTGCATGAATCTCATACCACATGTAGCTCCACCCTGTGAGTTTGCCAGCGATGATGAATGTAATCAAGGCTGTACAACACCATTTGATCAGTGTGCATCATTGACCTCGTCATCTCAAACATGTTGTCCATAACATAGGTTAATTTAAACCTGTAGAATCTTTCAGTTTCTGTGGGTGTTATTCTTTAGAGAAAGCAGAAATGAGCCTATCCAGATTATGTTGGGTGCTACTGATAATAGGGCACCTTTGCATTGTAAACCAGCACTTGGCCTTCTCTCAGCATTACTGGTGGTCGGAGATGCAGAATGTCGGTGATTATCCAAATGACGCGCGCATTTTGGCTGATCCTGAGTGGGGTATTGTTATTTCGAATTCTAAGCAGGGCTTGTGGTTTAGAAAAAGCGGAGAGATTCATGTGCCAGTTCTGTTTGAGAAGGATTTTGACAGCTTCTATCGTGCAATTCGTGTTGTATCCAACGGAAATGGACTGCTGTATCTGGTTGGTATGGATCGCTTCGATCCACAATTAGTAACAATTGGCCGAATCTCGTACGGAGACAAAATCTTACAAAGAGCGGATACCTCGGTCACTAACAGGTTAGTGGTGAATGGAATAGTAAACTCATCCAGAATTAATGTATTTGGTTCGGAAGCAGTCGCGATTGGACAAGCGTATTCCACCAATGCTGGTGAAATGTGGTATTACCGTCCGGACCCAATAAACGCTGGTCAATTATCAAACATCGCTTATAATAAACAAGATGGCTTTCTCGGTTACTCCGCTGTCGAAGAGAAATGGTACAAGCTTGATTTATTGTCAGGATCATGGTCGGAGTATACACCCGATAAGCCATTTGAGATTTTAAAGTTTACCGATGATGGTGTTGCCGTGGGGATTGAATTCAAAAACGGCCTCCCATATAATCTGTATTACAAGGTTAGCAGCGACGACGAATGGTTGTTGTTAGATTCAATTCAAAGAATAGATGGAAAAATAATTCCACTGCGAAGTGTGTTTGGAATCGGTGGGATATTCTCTGACTATGATTCAACAATCGTGGTTGCTGTTGACAGTGGCGTCGTTGTTCTGATAACCAAAAACGGAGTCAAATCATTTTCTCTACCGCAACAGGCGTTTGCACAAGTATCTGGGAGGAATAGTTTGAATTTCTCTCGTTACGGAAGGCTCATCGCATTAAATTATGAAAATGATATTTATACAATTGACGTTGAAACTAATGTTTCGGAGATACTGCCTTATAGATCCGGTTTATCTTCTTCTGTTCTCAGCGTATTTGAAGGTTCAGTATTTGCTTTTGCAGAGGGGACATCGGGACTTCTTTGGCGCTATTCGCCACAAGAAAACCTTTGGTATGCCGATATGAAGTTAACAGACTTCGAATCAAAAAAGTTTAATACCGTATCTCTTCTTAATATGGTGAACTTGAATGACGCTATTACAGGAATTACCAGTGATGGCCAGGTTGTAAAGTTTAATTCATTAAGTAAGAAGCTTGTTTTGGAACAGCCGAGAATGTTAATCAATCCCTACAATATGAATTATAGAAAGTATCTTATCGGTGCCAGGCGCATTAGTGCTACCCCCAAAGGTTATTATATACTTGGTGATAATCCACGACTCAGCGATGGGGATAGTGTCAAATTTATTGGGCTCGACACTGCATCGTTCATTACTGAATCTCCAAATGGACGTCAGTACTCCGGTTACAATCAACTATTTGTTAGGGCCGACTCATCTACAGCATGGCAGAACATTGGATTTCCCGATGACACCAGTAAAGACTATGGACCAATCTCATCAGTATGGAGTGATGACAATATGATTGTGGTTGGTGTTCGTGGTTACACACGCACAAATCAAGGTGATACGTTGGGTGTGATCCAAGGAGGTATCTTCTATTCCACTGACGGAGGGGTTACATTCTCGAATTCCAGTATCAGTGCAGGGGGATTGTGGGCTGAGAATATCTTTCGAACAGAAGATGGATCATTGTTGGCGTGGATTAGCGAAATGGAATTAATGGGTGACACAGCTCGCTTGTCTCAGCTTGATTTCCTTGAGAATGATGCGAACTTGATACGCAGTACTGATAAAGGAATTACTTGGCAACAAGTTTTCAGTTTAACTGTGGGTAACCGCACAAGCGAGTTCAATACCTGGCGCATAGCTCAATCAGGAAATAATCTGTTTGCGTTGGCGCCAAGTAACTTTTTGCTACACTCAGTAGACAATGGTCAAAATTGGAATTCTATAAATTTGGAGATTGAAAACTCAATCGTCAACGATCTGTTTGTTATGAGCAGCGGTGACCTCGTACTTGTAACGAATGATGGTATTAGATTTATTAACATCAGTACGGATATTCAAGACTCCAACCCGCAATTCTTCCCTGTTTTTGGGTTAACAACAACTCCCAATCCAATTACCAATCACGTTACAGTTAGAGTTAGAAATCGGTCCTTATATCCAAGGGCCGTGTCGCTTTGTAAAATTGTGGATTTACTTGGAAACACAAAGATTAGTTTATTGGATCAAATTAATCGGAGTGAAATGGGCTCTGATTATGATATTGAAATTGATGTCACCAACTGGAATTCCGGTGTGTATTTTCTTGTTTATGCTGCAGACGGGCAGTTTCGGTCTGTCAAGATTCTGAACCCCCCCTAGCAAGTTACCCGGCAGCATATGCCTCCCGGCAAGTTACCCGGCAGCATATGTCTCCCGGCAAGTTACCCGGCAGCATATGCCTCCCGTCAGGTGACCCGTCGGCACATACCTCCCGTCAAGTTCCCCTCACTTGAGAACCACTATCTTGCCAACGCAACGATCATTTTGCGCAGTTATGATGAAGTAATACATGCCGGATCTTACAGGTAAACCATCTGAAGCAGTAGTGTTCCATCTAAAACCTGCATTCGTGAAGCCCGATGTTATATGCAAAATGAGTTCGCCTAAGCTGCTGTATATGAGCAGATGTACGTTGGGGAGACTGAAAAGGGGACTTGTTAATTGACACGATTCTGAGACAGGATTAGGGAAGACTGACATTGCAGAACAAACTTCATCAGTTTGTTTATTATTAGTGGAATTCGGTAGTTCCGGAAATAGGTTAAGAGCTCTCATTAACTCAACGGTTCCGTTATTAAACTGTATTAATATCCTGTCGGAACTTCCGGTGCTACTGACGCCTGTGATTGCTGAAGGCAAACCAATCTTATTGACAAGAATAGCTTCGGGAATTTGCCAAAGCGATAACGTGTCGGCATTGAACGTAATTCCCATCGATGTGCCGGCTACTGGTAAAAAGAAGTCCGCAAAAGCTGTTGTTGGAGTAATCATTTGAAAGTTTATGTCGCGCACTCCTTGGTCTGATATGAGGTACTTGCCATCAGCCGACAAAATGAAGTAACGGAAATCTTGACCGCTGCCAATGAGTTCGCAACTTCCATCATCCGACATTGTTCCATACCGCTTGGAATTCGGCAATGAGTTCATCACGTAGCCACCTAAATATTTCTTTCCTGTTGTCATATCTATATCAAATGCTTTGGGATAAAATGCACAGAATTCATCACTGAATGACAAGGCAGTCCCGAGTTCTAAATCAAATGCAAGAGTATCCTCGAAAGAGTTTGGTGAAACCGTTAAAGTAGCAACTCTGCTTCCAAATCCTTCTCTCCATCTCGTAACTGTTAGAAGGGACTGCACACCGGGATAGATGTAATTGTTAAAAGTAATCGATTGTAGTGAATCCGATATTTCATTTTGTTTCCGAGATCTAATTGTATAATGATATTGTTCAGGTTGTGCCGAATCAATTATGTAATTAGTACTGTGAACAATTCCAAGATTGTCTACTGCAACAGTCGAGGTGATTGATGATTCAGGATATAACCCAATATCGATCTTCCAGTCGTTAATATTAGTTATTAACGATACATCGTGTAGTGCACTAGAAATATATTTACCATTTTCACTAATGCTTGACACCAGTCCATATCCCGAACCCATAGACCAATATTGTAAAGCTGCTTCATCATGCTTTAAAGGGGCAAGTTCGATATTCTTTTTCGCCCGAAGCGTAAGGCCATTATCCAGATTGGCTTCAACTGCAAGCCAACAGCTATCTATTTGATCGGAAAAAAACACGTCATCTTTCAGGAAACTGCCATTACTGCTGTATTGATAAGTATAACGTGCGTTCACTGGCGAAGTTCGCGGTCCTGGAAGTCGAAAGATCGTTCGTTCGGAAATGGTGTCCGCAACGGGGATGATTATACCTTGCTGGCCCCCTAACAGACCTTTTAGATTGAAGAACGCAAGTGCACCCCATCGGTTAGAAGCTACCATCACTGAATCGAAAGGGAAGTAGAACGAAACGGGTTCATTGAAACGTGGTGAGCGTAACATTGCCAGGGTGTCATTGGATAGGATATCCCGATACACATAAAAGAGGGAATCGTAAGGGGGCTTAGAATACGAGAAATACGCCAGCGCATCCGGTGCATAACCAACAACCTCATCATCAATAAGAGACGTCGCTGCATTAGTTATTGGTTTTAGATCCTTGATGCTGATTATCGTGCGATACAAAAAGAAAAAATCGAACAGCGGAGAAGGTTTAAACTGATATTCAAATGTTTTAGGTTTGCCGAGTGAATCACCAAGTATATCTATCACCATCGTTCCGTCGAAATAGACTGATTCAACCGTCCGAGATCCCAATCCCTTCCAATAAGAATAAATTCCTGCAATAGACATGAGTTTGTTGTCGGGTGAGATCTTTATTGCAGTTGAGTAAGGCATAATAAACGATTTCTGAAGCATCGTTGAAGTATTTATCCAGTACAGGACTGATCTCATCCCTAAGGCAACGTACGGCCAAGCTGATGCATCGTCAAATCGAAAGTTGAACACAAAAGCAATGTGGGTGGCATCGCTGGTGAGGGCAATTCTTAAAAGCGGGAATTCAGTTAGGACCTGAAGGTTGGGGACTGTGAACTCCAAAAAACGGAGTACCGTGTCGGTAACAACGTCGAGTTCATACAGCCTAAATTCCTGCTTCGAGGTGTTGTTGTCATACATCAGATCAGTCACCCACACCCGATTCGATCCCGGAATTCTTCTAACGCCACCATAAGAGCCTAAGCGTGTTCTGGTTTGATAGAGAACGGCTCCATCTTCTGCATCAAGTACGAATACAGAGGCCGGTGTACTCACCACCAACCAATCGCCTTAAAGATCTAAATCAATAATTTCACCAGGTAAATTCTTCGTCCACTTTGCCCACCGATCTTCTGCAGCTATGCCAGGGGGCAAGCATAGCGTAATCTGGAATGAAGCAATCACGCATATGAGTATGACTAGTTTGTGCATAGTCATGTACCAAATATATTCAAAAGTGACTGCCGATGGACTGAAGCTGTTGGGTCTCGAGAAACAACAAGTTGGGAGACATTCGACAGTCTTCGACGTTGAATCCACGAGGCTTCACAATCAACAGACGACGATCTTCCGGGTGATGTGTCTCTCCTGAAATTATTGTGGAATAGCTCAAACCATCTGTTGAAGACACACGCTGCATGCTGGACATCTAGGACTGGAAAGTGATCAGGAGGTCTGCTTTCAAGGTTGCCTTGAATAACTCTATCGAAGCATTCCGGTATCGGTCAGTCGATGAACCCATGCTGTTGAGAAAGAAGTGTTTGAAAATGAGCTCTTTGAAGGCAGTGTTATCAAATTGTCCCGCCGATAATCTGCGAGCCATCAAATCTTTCAGATTTGGAATTCACATATTTCTCCCGGCAGCATATGCCTCCCGGCAAGTTACCCGGCAGCATATGTCTCCCGGCAGAATTACTTGTTTTCCTGGTTGAGCTCGCGAATTCCCCTCCGTACATCAACCTTCAGCAACAGCGCCAGACCAACAACGAGTAATATTACAAGCGATAGTATGGCTATGCGGTAACTGCCCGTCGCAGTAAGAGCTATTCCAAAGAGCAGAGGTCCAGTCCATGATGTGCCTCTGTCCGATATTTCGTACAGTGAAAAGTACTCTGCAGTACGATCCGGGGGAATCAGTTGTGAGAAGATTGAACGAGAGAGTGCCTGCGTGCCCCCTAACACTAAGGCGATAATAAAAGCCAGAATGTAGAACTGTGCTTCTGTGGTGACGACTGCGTAGGCCGCAACCACAACGCCGATCCATCCTAAGAGCGAAATCAGGATTGCATTTTTCGCCCCGATCCAAGCTGCAATGCGTTCAAATAACAGCGACCCACCCATGGCAACGAACTGAACCATGAGGATTGCCTTGGTAAGGACATCAAGCCCCAGTCTCAGCTCTTCCTGCCCGTAAGCCGAGGCCATAACGATTACTGTCTGAACCGCATCGTTGTAAAAAAGGTACGAGATAAAAAAGAGGAGCGTTACTCTGTAACTTGCCATGTGACGTAACGTGGCAAGGAGTTGCAGGAAGGTTGCCCGTATATTAATTTTCTTTACAACCGATCTGCCGGAGCCAGGCAGCAGGCTCATGGGAATCAATGCGAATGAGACCCACCATATTCCAGTGGAGGCGAGGATCAAACGGACAGCGAGCGATGTATCGCCGCCGGAATCCTTTACCGATCCAAACCACAACAGATGAATGAGTAGAAGGATGCCGCCGCCGAGGTAACCTAAGGCCCAACCCCGCGATGAAACTTTGTCGCGCTCGTCGGTTGTCGATAAGTCGTTTAGATAGGCATTGGTGACAACCATGCACGCGCCGAAAGCGACGTTCGCCGCAATAAAGAACAACCCTCCGTATAGATAGTTGCCTTTGTCTATATTCAGAAAGTATAACAAAGTTGTGGCAACCGATCCAACAA
>JAGVJW010000137.1 GCA_020050895.1 bacterium
CAGCCTGGCCGCCAAGAGTTGTAAGATTGCGGTTTATCGATGTAGCCGTGACTTTGACTACCGGACCATGGATATCTGTCAAACCGGTCTGAACACGCGAAATCTCTTGTCCTGTTTGAGCATCGTATTGGACAATGAAACCATCGAACTGAACAATATTTAAATTATTGTTATTTATAGAAGAAGTTTCGGCAGGACCCGTTAGCATAATTGGCAGGTCTGGCGTTAACGTCATCGGATTAAATCTCAGGATCCGTCCTGAAAAAGTAGGCATCGCAAACAGCACAGTACCGTTATTATCTGTTCCGATCTCGCTTACCTGGAAGTCTGTTGGGATTGGGGCTTGCGCAGCAGCACTCACTGCCCCCTGAGTAAATATCTGAAGTTCACCGCCGCCACTTAATCTGGTACATGCGGCAACAAAATTGCGTGTTGTTCCGATGTATGTGAGCGATCTGATGAGCGTTCCGGATGGTGCAGTAAGACGGTAGGTATTTACCTTGGCATACGTTGCTACATCGAACTCGATGATCACATTATTGGAATAAGCAACTAAAAAATATTTTCCATCTGCGGAGAATTTTGAGCTCATAGCCGAATCGCGCTCACCGGTAAGCCAAACGACTTCTGCGGATTGAAACTTTTGGTAGACGCGAATGCGCGCACTATCTGAATACGATTGCGGCACATACCACACAAGGTTAGAATCCAGGGTTGAGTCTATCAACTTCCATTTCTTGCCATTATCGATTGAATATTCTACGAATGCTTTAAAGCCAGGTACAGCCCCCTTCCACACAATGGGAATTTCCTGGCAGGGGGCGAATGCTTCCTTACCGTTAGGCGATACAACGTTTAAGATTGAAATCCTTGGATATACCTGTGGATTCGCGATAAGGATAACATCGGTTCGCATACCTCCTTCGAAGGTAACAGTAAGGACATCTGTTGCCGGTTCCGAAGAGGTTGGTGTAAAGACAACATCAATTCGATATTCTAATGGCGATATGATTTTGACTGGAGGAGCGGCAGATCCAAACGAGCCCTTCCAAACAACCTTGAATTGATTTGTACGCGTAGACACGCTTTCGAGCAGCACGGGACGCTCATTCTGCGGCCACCCAATCCGCGCTGCTTCGCTTGCTACAACCTTGAGCTTGACTAATTGGCTGGAACCGACGTCAACGGTACCAAAATCGTAGTAGAAAGGAATGTTTTTACTGGTACTGTCGCGTACCAATACCCTAGCCCCATTCGTCATGGGTAGTGTTGTTGAAAAACTTGTTGTGGCAGTACTGCCTCCGTCAAACACTAACAGTTTCGACGCAAAATTCAATATACTGGGCTGGTTTGGTGACCCCAACCTTTCGAACTGCGAGGTAATCCACTCTACAACGTGTACACCTTGAGCTTCTGGGATTACAGCTGTCGGTGAAAATGTTAGATTATCCTCTATGAGGAATGTTTTCGAAGTGTTTAATGTAACTGCCGACGCACCGTTCATTACCCGTATTCTAGCTCGAATTTTGGGATAAGCCGATACATCCAAGGCCATACCGGAAGAGAAGGCAACCTGGGTGATAACAACCTGACTCTGAGCCGGTTCACAAAGGGCAATTGAAATGCTTACAAAGGCAATTAATACATGCAGAGAATGTAAAACGGAGTTGTCTTTTTTCACGATGGGTTGCAATGACGTATTAGAGCGGCGGTTCGTTACAGGTTACTTAAAGCCTTCTGCCACATAACGCGACAGGAAGTCTACCACAACTTCATCCTGGCACTCCCGCATTTCGGAAACTGATCCTTGAAATTGGATGACACCATCGTTGATCATTGCCACATGGTTGGCTACGTTGAAGACGCTGAACATGTCGTGGGTAATCACCACAGAAGTGACGTTAAGGTTACGTGCCAGTTCTCCAATAAGGTCATCGATTTGTTGCGAGGTAACAGGATCCAGCCCGGTGGTAGGCTCGTCGTAAAAGATGTAGTCTGGCTCCCCAACGAGTGCTCGTGCCACGCCTACGCGTTTACGCATCCCGCCGGAAAGATCGCTGGGCTTTTTATTTCTGAGAAGCTGAAATGCTTTCTCGTACATCACAGACCCATCATGGTCAAGTTCGGGCAAGAGTCCCACAGCGCTCAGCACTCTTCGAGCTTCGCTATTTAAAATTCCGGCGTTTTGCTCACCATGTTCAACAAGGCTGATTACCACATTTTCAAAAACGGTGAGTGAGTCAAATAACGCCGCGCCCTGGAACACAAAGCCAATTCTTCTTCGAAGATCAAAGAGCTTGCTGCTGCTGATATGCTGAATATCATTGCCATCAATAATAATCGTTCCGCTATCGGCATCGAGCAAACCAACGATTTGCTTAAGCAATACACTCTTGCCGCATCCCGATTTACCGATGATGCACATCGTCCCACCCGAAGGCACATCAAGGTCGATTCCCTTGAGAACTTCGTTCTGACCAAATGACTTTGAAACACCGCGAAGCTGTATCATAACTCTTAGGCTGCAGACCGCTCAGTTTTTCGCTTTTGGATAGCTTCGAGCGTCCCCAATGGGATTGCATCGATTAAACCTCGCGTGTAATCTTGCGACGGCGACGCATAGATTTCGTTGGCTGTTCCCATTTCAAAGATCGGAAGAGCAC
>JAGVJW010000300.1 GCA_020050895.1 bacterium
ACTGCGCAGGCTACTCACAAACGTGTTGTAATGTGTGTGTATTCCCATGTTGGTGATGTAGCCGATTTCTTCATCGAGCACTGAAATGGGAAGCCTGAACGATGGAATCTGAGTACGCATCATGCCGCCGCCGGCCGGCTGCTCATCGAAGAGATGAATTTCGTAGCCAAGTGGAGCCAAGTCTCGTGCCACCGTTAACGAAGCTGGTCCGCCCCCTATTAAAGCAATTTTTTTTCCATTCGGAGCAAACGGTCCGGTTGGGATATATTCCGCCAACTGACGCTCGTCGCGATAATCAGCGGCAACGCGTTTTAGTCTGCAGATGGCCACCGGCTGGTCTTCAACGCGTGTACGGCGGCAGGCTGGCTCGCATGGCCGATCGCATGTGCGTCCGAGCACTCCGGGAAACACATTCGATTCCCAATTGATAATGTAGGCTTCTGTGTACTTTTCTGCCGCAATCAGGCGTATGTATTCCGGCACCGGAGTGTGTGCGGGACATGCATACTGACAATCGACAACTTTGTGGAAATACTCCGGATCGGAAGTGTTGGTGGGATCCATTCAATAAGGCTCTTTATGCGGGCCGTGATGATTACTCAAAATTATTGAAGAGTTAGACAATTTCATTTGATTAAATGACAAATCCTCAGGTTAATGTTACTGGACTATCGGAATCCGAAGCGCAAAGCCGTCTTCTGGAGTACGGATTCAACAGACTGAATAGTCCTGTACAAATTTCGGCATTTAGAGTGTTTCTGGATCAGTTCAGGAACATTCTCATCATAATTCTGCTTGCCGCTACGGGCTTTTCAGCCATCATAGGCCACGAAGTAGAAGCAGTTGCGATTTCCGTCATCGTCCTGTTCTCCGTCATCTTCGGCTTCATTCAGGAGTACAGAGCCGAGCATGCCTTACATGCCTTACGGAAACTCACTGCTCCAACAGCGATTGTTGTTCGCGATGGAGCTGAGAGGCTGATAAACGCTGAAAACATTGTACCCGGAGATGTGTTGGTGCTGGCCGCGGGTGATATCGTAGCTGCAGATGCCGAGATCTTCAAAGCGGTTAACCTGTATCTGCAGGAAAGCGCACTTACAGGTGAGTCGGTACCGGTACATAAGATAACGCCAGACAAAACCAAAGACAATACCCGGTACAAGGTGTTCGCCGGTACCACTGTAGTGGCCGGTAAGGGGCTGGCAAACGTAATTAAGACAGGCATGGACACGGAATTCGGGAAAATTGCCGGAGTACTCAAAGAAGTTAAAGAACCCGAAACGCCGCTACAGAAAAATCTCGATGTGCTGGGTAAACGCCTCGGCCTTGCAGCCCTGCTGCTCGTTGTTGTTATTGTAACAATCGGAGTAATCCGCGGTGAGGATCTGTTTACCATGCTGTTGTTTGGAATCGCACTTGCCGTTGCAGTTGTGCCCGAAGCATTGCCGGCAGTTGTTACGGTGTCCCTAGCCCTGGGTGTTCAGCGTCTTGTTAAGCGAAAAGCGCTCGTAAGAAAACTTGCCGCTGTTGAAACGCTTGGTAGCACTACGGTGATCTGTACCGATAAAACCGGAACGCTCACAAAGGATGAGATGACGGTGCGGGTGGTTGTTGCCAATGGAAAACGTTTCGACGTTACAGGGTCGGGATATACATCGGATGGTAATTTTGTTTATGATGGCAGGCGCATCGAACCTTCAGACAGTATCAAAAAATTGCTGACGTCGGCAGTGCTTGCAAGCGATGCAGCCCTGGACAGAGGAGATCCAACAGAACGGTCGTTGATTGTAGCTGGTTCCAAAGCAGGTTTGGAAAAAGCTGCACTCGAAGAGCAGTTCCCGCGTATCGATGAAGAGCCGTTCACGGCTGAATCTCGACGGATGATCACTGTCCACGCTGATGCAGATCGGTATGTGGTTAATGTTAAAGGTGCGCCGGAAACCGTCATAGGTATGTGTTCGCACGAACTGCATAACGAGGTACCACAGGCGCTAATTGAGTCTAGAAGAGTGGAGCTTATGGATACAGCGGTGGCGCTGGCCGAAGATGCTCTGCGCGTGCTTGCTGTGGCTACCAAATCCGTCAGCGATACAACCGATATGGAAACGGGGTATACTCTGCTCGGCTTTGTGGGAATGATTGATCCACCTCGCGACGAAGTATTCAACGCATTAAGAACATGTGAAGAAGCGGGAATCCGTGTGATAATGGTAACGGGAGATCATCCAACCACTGCTAAAGCCATTGCGAAGGAGCTTGGCGTGTTTAACGTTAGCAGAGTTGCCTCAGGCGCCGACATAGAATCCATGACGGATGATGAACTGAAGCGAACAGTGCTCCATCACGATGTCTTTGCCAGAGTAGCGCCAAATCATAAGCTGCGAATAGTTGAGGCGTTACAATCGCTGGGTGCTATTGTTGCCATGACGGGTGATGGTGTTAACGATGCACCAGCGCTGAGAAAAGCCGACATTGGCGTTGCGATGGGGATCAAAGGAACAGATGTGGCAAGAGAAACCGCTGCAATTACTTTAATCGACGACAACTTTGCTTCGATTGTAGCCTCTGTTGAAGAAGGCAGAAGAATATTCAACAATATAAAAAAGTTTTTAATGTTTCTTATATCATCGAACATCGGCGAAATTGGAGTTGTAGCAGTCGCTGCATTGGCAGGTCTGCCACTTCCGCTCACTGCAGTTCAACTCCTTTACATCAATCTTGCAACCGATGGCTTGCCTGCGTTGTCGCTTGCAGTAGATCCACCTGAGCGTGGTATCATGCGTAGGCGTCCAAGGTCGGCCCGGAAGGGTTTTTTCACGAAACGAGTCTTGGGGCTGATGCTGATAGGGGGCTTGTGGTCTGCAATTCTCAACCTCGGAGTTTTTATCTGGGCACTGAATGTAGGTAAGAGCTATCCGGAGGCGGTAACCATGACGTTTGTGTCGCTCATCCTTGTACAGTTTTTTAAAGCGTATGCGTTTCGTTCCGATAGAGTGTCGACGTTCACAGACCCATTCGCAAACAAATGGCTAAATGCAGCTATCGTGTGGGAGTTTATTGCACTGTGCTTCGTTGTCCATCACCCCATGCTTCAAGAGCCGTTTGGAACTTTTGGATTGAGCTTAACAGACTGGGCAATTTCAGCTGTCTGCGCTGCCACTATTCTGCCGGTAATTGAGATTGCAAAGAGACAATGGCACGATGAATACAAGACGATACGACTAATTAAGTGAGTCTCTTGTTCAGTTCCGAGTCAAGCGCGTCCAAGAACTCTTCGGTGTACAAATAATGCACTCCATGAGTTATCGAATTACCGTGGATACAGACGGCAAGATCCTTCGTCATACGACCGCTCTCAACAACGTCGACGCAAACCTTTTCCAATGTATGGCTGAAGCTGACGAGGGCATCGTTGTTATCCAGTCTGCCGCGGAATTCCAAACCCCGTGTCCATGCAAATATTGATGCAATGGGATTTGTCGAGGTTGGCCTTCCCTTTTGGTGTTCTCTATAATGGCGCGTTACGGTTCCATGAGCGGCTTCGGCTTCCATGGTCAATCCATCGGGCGTAACGAGTGTCGACGTCATAAGACCAAGTGAGCCAAATCCTTGTGCAACGGTGTCGCTCTGAACATCGCCATCGTAATTCTTACAAGCCCACACAAAATTTCCATTCCACTTTAGTGCAGATGCAACCATATCGTCTATCAACCGATGCTCGTAGGTGAGACCCAACGGTTCGAATCTCGATTTGAATTCGGACTCGAAGACGTCCTCAAATATGTCCTTAAACCGACCATCATATTTTTTAAGAATGGTATTTTTTGTACTCAGGTACAATGGCCACTGCTTTAGCAGCGCCTGATTCATACATGCGCGTGCAAAGCCCCTTATCGAGTGGTCGGTATTGTACATTGCCAGAGCCACACCGTCACCCTGGAAGTCGAATACTTCGTGCGTTTCGGGTGCGCTTCCGTTGTTAGGAGTAAACGTGATGGTGAGTTTACCTTTTCCCTTTGTGAGGAAGTCTGTTGCGCGATACTGATCGCCGTAGGCGTGACGTCCGATGCAGATAGGCGCCGTCCAATTCGGAACAAGCCGGGGCACGTTTCTGCACACTATGGGTTCGCGGAACACCGTTCCGTCGAGAATATTGCGAATGGTTCCATTCGGCGACTTCCACATCTTTTTCAGGCCGAATTCCTTTACGCGCGCTTCATCGGGGGTGATGGTGGCGCATTTAACACCAACGTGATGTTCGAGAATGGCATGTGCTGCATCGATGGTTACCTGATCGTCGGTTGCATCGCGGTGTTCAATGCCTAAGTCAAAATATTTAATATCTACCTGTACATACGGCAGGATGAGTTTGTCCTTTATGAATTTCCAGATGATGCGAGTCATTTCATCGCCATCGAGTTCAACAATCGGGTTTGCAACCTTGATTTTTTCCATGGTAGGTAGTATAAAGTTGAGCACGTAGTTAATTACAAAAATACCGAGGCAGCAATCATCTGTCGTGCAGCGCCACTCCAGCAGCCTGTGCCGAGCTCCATGCCCATTGAAAATTATAGCCTCCCAGCCATCCGGTTACATCTACCACTTCACCGATGAAATACAATCCCCTTACCGATTTAGACTCCATTGTTTTCGACGACAATGCGCTAGTACTCACGCCACCCTTGGTGACTTCAGCTTTTGCAAATCCTTCGGTACCCGTTGGTGTTAGAGACCAATGCTTCATTGCGTGAGCTATGGCAATCAAATCGATTTTCGACGTCTCGCCTATCCGACTATGCAGATCGTGTTCCTTCCAACCTTGCACAAAGCGTTTTGGCAATAGTGTTGAAAGCACCGTTGCAAGTTCCCGCTGATCTGTGGTATCAGTTGTGAACACATCACGCTCATCGACGTCTGGAATTAAATCAATGGTAAAGGGGCTCCCCACGCCGAGGTACGAAGAAATCTGGAGGATGGCGGGACCGCTCACACCCCGATGTGTAAACAGCATGGATTCGCGAAATGAAATGTTACCGACTGAGGTGCGCACGGGCATACTTACACCGGAAAGAGATGCAAAGAGGTGAGCATGCGCATCGTTAAACGTCAGCGGAACCAATGCAGGTTGTGGTTCAATGACGGGAATATCAAAATGTTTAGCAATAAGATATCCCACATCGGTAGCACCCAACGACGGAACTGAAAGTCCGCCAGTGGCTACCACGACATTTCTAGCGAAAACCTGCCCCCTATCCGTATGAATTGCAAAGCAATCCTGCATTTCGATACCTGCAACACTAACCGAATTGCGAATGCTAACGTTGTGTAGGGCACATTCATGCATCAACATGTCGGTGATCTGCTGCGAAGATCCATCGCAGAACAACTGGCCTAGAGTTTTTTCGTGCCATTTGATGTTGTAACGCTCAACGAGACTGATAAAATCTTGCGGCGTATAGCGTGCAAGAGCAGATCGGGCAAAGTCGGGATTCTGAGAAATGAAGTTGTGGTGCGATGTGTTCAAATTGGTGAAGTTGCAGCGTCCACCGCCACTGATCCGAATCTTCCGTCCAGGCACTGAGTTATGTTCCAACACAGTTACTGTCTTTCCGCCAGCTGCCGCTACTGCGGCACAAAACAGGCCTGCAGCACCTGCGCCGAGGACGACGACGTCGATAGGTTGCATGTTCATTAAACACCGAAGATCGCAAACTCTTTTACATTGTTCTGTAACCAATTGCAAATATTCATTGTCTCGGCAACACGCTCGTAATCCATTGTCGCGCCGCCTTACCATTTTTTCCATTACCTCGTGCAGCGTCAGCACGATAAACTCGACCATACGCCTATGTTCCCAACGTATTCCTTCGCTCTGATTTTTTCGTGTATCGTCGTGTTAACAACATCACACGCTGGCGGGCTTCCAGATTACTGTCACGTAAACACAGCCACAGCATATTCACTCAACATGCCGGGCATCACGCGAGTGACTCTCGATACATTCGATCGGCAGTCGCAATCACTTGAATGCGGCAGTGTTGGCTGTGTTAGTTATGTTGAAATCAGCGATATGCCATTGCCTACGCTCAGGTTAGGCGATGTCTACACCATCTCCATTACCCATACGCGCGATGAAGTGCTATTCCCCAACGTGAGGAACAACATTCGTGTATGGATAGACTATAACGGCGATGAAGAGTATTCAGAAACCGAGGCAGCAGTCAGCCTGGATTTCCAAACATTTGGCACAACGACTGCAACCTTTCAAGTCCCATCCGATGCTCAAGAAGGACTTACCGGAATGCGTGTTGCGGTGAAGATGAGTTCCGACGGCGGACACACCACACCCACACCATGCGACATGCCTCCCGATCCACTCGGCTTCCACGGTGAAGTTGAGGATTACAGGGTCACCCTGTTCAGTGATGTTGCAAACAGCGTTGATGCCGACAACACTGCATCCGCACTGAAAATTTCTCCGAATCCCGCATTAGGTGTTGTACACGTCAACGCACCACTGCAATTCACAGGTAGTGCGCTTACCGTTCTCAATTCGATAGGTCAGCAAGTTTATAAATTAGACAACACTAACCATAGTGATCTCGACCTTGAATTAAGTGCGATTCCAACAGGGACCTATTACATCATCATGCGTTCCGGATCTGGAAAGGTATTATCAGCGCCACTAACGTTGATGCCATAGGG
>JAGVJW010000254.1 GCA_020050895.1 bacterium
GAATTTTTTTTTGTTTAGAAAGAGGATAAGTTTGATGTGGACTAAGTGGATTTGAATAGTCCCTAACTTCAATTTTTGCCTTTTACATTTTTTCGGAGACTCCGAATGTTCACGTCATTTACTAAAATGGGAATCGGTGTACTTGCCCTCATGCTCGTCAGTACAGCATGCAGTGTCGACACTACTCCCCCTGCCACTGCACCAACTGATGATGCTCCATTGTACAAAAGCGGCGATGTTATTCCCGGCCAGTACATCATAGCTTTTTATGAATCGGCAGTTGCCACTAAGGGAGAAACCTTACAGAGCATGACGCACGAGGGTCGGCTTGAACTCGTGAACCAGGCGGCATTGCGTCTCGCATATCGTGTAGCCGTAAGTGGCTCTGCAATCAAAGCAACCTACGGCTCTGCAATCAAGGGCGTAGTGATGACTCTCACAGACAATCAGCTTGCAGCACTGCGCAAGGATCCGAGCGTACGCTACATTGAGCAGGACCGATGGGTGTCGCTGCCTCCCTTCGAGATTTTGGAAGAAGATGAATTGGGAATCAACAACAATGGTGGGAATGGTGGTAGTACACCGTCCCAGCCAGCTCAAGAAACACCTTGGGGTATAACAAAGGTGGGCGGCCCGGAAACACCATCATCAAGCATCAGAGCCTGGATTGTTGATACAGGGATTCAAGCGAATCACCCGGATCTGAATGTTGATGCAAGCCAGGGTAAATCCTACGTTACCGGTGTAACTAGTACCAATGATGAAAATGGACACGGTACTCACGTTTCCGGCACAGTTGGCGCTTTGGATAACACGATCGGTGTTGTGGGAGTTGCTCCCGGTATCAAACTAATTCCAATGCGCGTTCTTAATAAACGAGGCTCAGGTCAGTTTTCATGGTCCATTAGTGCATTCGACTGGATCGCAGGTCATGCATCTACTGGCGATGTTGTGAATTACAGCGTAGGACCAGGTAGCCGTTATACAAGCATAGCATTGGACGAAGCCGTAACAGCAATGGCTGATGCAGGTGCTAAGGTCTGTATTGCAGCAGGTAATTCTTCAGACGATGCTTCATATTACTCACCGGCACGAGTGGACTACACTAACGTGTATACTATTGCGGCAATGAGCAGTACAACTGCGTGGGCATCGTTCTCCAACTACGGTTCACCCGTTGCTTGGATTGAGCCAGGTGTAAGCGTTAGGAGTACAACGAAGGGTAGTTCGTACGCAACCTATTCCGGGACGTCGATGGCTACTCCCCATGCCACAGGAATGCTGGCTGTGGGTGGCATTACCTCTGGTGGTACCGTCAGCGGTGTTCCGTCGGGAACCGTGGATGATTGGGGGAAGCGCGACTAAAGCTTTCTCCCCATGGCTTGGTTTTTACGTAAGACCCGAAACATCTCGGAATCGCACCAGCGGGAGATGCCTGACGGGTTGTGGACGAAGTGCCCCGACTGTTCTACGGTGATTTATCGGAAAGAACTTGAGGAACATGCCTTTACGTGTAGAACGTGCAGTCATCACTTCCGCATTGGTGCATCTAAGTACATTGTAGTATTGATCGACGAAGGCACTTGGGTAGAAGAAGATCGACATGTTCGGTCGGCAGACCCACTGGATTTTGTTGATACCAGACCCTATAAGGCACGCTTAAAAGAAGCTTATACCCGTACAGACCTGCCGGATGCAGTGACGACGGGTTCAGGCGTACTCTCAGGAATCCCAATAGAGTTCGGATGCATGAACTTTGGCTTCATTGGCGGATCTATGGGAAGCGTTGTTGGTGAAAAGTTTGTTCGCACGTGTAAAAGAGCCGTCAACCGCAAGCATGCCTTTGTGTTCGTGAGTGCCTCGGGTGGAGCTCGTATGCAAGAGGCAGCTTTATCACTTATGCAGATGGCAAAAACAAGCGCAGCACTGGCTGAACTCGCAGAGGCGCGGCTGCCGTTTGTGTCGGTGCTTACAGACCCCACAACAGGTGGTGTTAGCGCATCGTTCGCCATGCTTGGCGATGTAATTATCGCAGAGCCCAAGGCCCTTATAGGTTTTGCCGGACCACGTGTTATTGAGCAAACCATTCGCAAAAAACTTCCAGATGGATTCCAACGCTCAGAATTTCTTCTAGAGCATGGTTTCCTGGACATCGTTTCGCATCGAAAAGAACTAAAGGAAACGATATCAAACGTGATATTACACCTGTCCGGAACGAGCCATGCTTGATAAATCACAGCGTGTTCGTCTGATAGGGTTTCCAATCGACCTTGGGACGGATAGGCGCGGTGTGGACATGGGGCCATCGGCCATGAGGATTGCAGATATTGACTTGCGTCTGCAGGCTCTGGGTTATTCCGTGATAGATGAGGGCGATATCCCGATCAGGAATATCGAAATCCAGGAAGAGCAACATGCACGATTGAAATATTTGCCAGAAGTGGCAGAAATGAGCCATGTACTCTCAGCACGAGTAAAAGAGGTCCTGGATTCAGGCGAGTTCCCGCTTATCATCGGCGGTGATCATTCGATGAGCATCGGATCTCTTGCAGGCATCGGAGCACATTGTAAAGAAAATGATAAAACACTCGGAGTAATCTGGATTGATGCGCATGCAGATATGAATACTGCAGAAACAACGCCATCGGGGAACATTCATGGAATGCCCCTTGCCGTTGCAATGGGATACGGGCATCCATCGCTTACATCAATAGGCGGCGAATTTCGAAAGCTCGACCCACGCAACCTCGCAATCATCGGTCTGAGATCGATAGATCCCGGAGAGCGCTTGCTGATCAAGGAACTTGGCATAGCTGCATACACCATGTTTGACATAGACAAACTTGGTATGCACGAAGTGGCAACTCGCATTTTGGAGGAGATGTCACGATCCGTAGACCATCTCCACATCTCATTCGACGTTGATGGCGTTGATCCCGAAATAGCTCCAGGTGTTGGTACACCGGTCCCCGGAGGTCTCACATTTCGGGAAACACATTTATTCATGGAGATGATTTCAAAGATTGATGCATATGCATCTCTCGATGTAGCTGAAGTAAATCCGATATTAGATGTTAGAAATAAAACAGCGGAATTTGCGACTGATGTTGTCGCGTCGTCAATGGGCAAGAGGATATTGTAAGGGGCTGGTAACACTCATTGTGTTTGCATCTTCATACGCAATAGCATACCCTCAGCAAGCTCGGTCTTCAAAGCCGTTTCTCACGTCATTTGAGGTTGGTTGGATATTTGGCATCGACGCAAGCCAATTCTTCCGTGATTACCAGGCATACCTTGGTGGAGGCGCCTCTGGTTTTAATTCTCCAACCAACATTGAGTTATCCATTGGAACGTTCCAGCTTAATAATGCACCAATTAGCCTAGACGTTGGATATTATCGAGCGTCAGTCAGAGAGACCTACGAGTACAATCCCGAAAGAGCCCCCTTCCCCAATGGACCTATACAATCGGTGACGCAATCGATTCTGCTAACCGTGGTGCCTACAACAATTGGAATTGGGTACTTCCAAATGGACCGACAGTTCAGCACCTATGTAGATGCCTCGGCTGGTATAGCATTTTCGAACATGTATTGGGAAGAACAGCTTTCTGAATCTACAGATCCCGGAGCTCGGCTGTCCGGCGTGAGGTACGATGATTGGCAAATCGCACCTGTTGTTGCCGTCAAGGCTGGTGTCGTGTTGTTTTTTGATAAGCGCATTACACAACGCGCAAGAGCTGGAATTAATATCGAGTCGGGTTATTCGTTCATCCCGTTGTACATTCCTATGTTTCAGGAGGCAGCAAGTTTTCTTGTAGTGTCTCCGAACGCAAACAAGGAGTATTACTTTCAGGCGGGAGGCTTGCTGTTGAGATTTGGGTTGCAAGTAGTATTGGACCCACGATGAGTTGTAAAGAATTAAAAAAAAGATGAATGAACTTGAACCTAACCTTCCCGATGACTACATTGAATTTGATACGGGAGCATACACAAGTATTTAAGGAGATAGCAATGGATGTTCATATCACAACAAGACATTGTCAGCTTAACGATAACGAACATGATGCCGCAGTAAAGGCGGCTCAACATTTGGAGCGATATTATGGGTCGATCATTCGCGTAGACATCATTGCTGCCGAAGATAGCGGGATTAAGAGTGTTGAATTTGCAGTGCGTGTACAGGGTCATACCATTGTTGCAAAGGAAGAAGGACACGATCATTTCAAAGCCATTCATACGGCAAGAGAGAAATTGGAACGTCAGCTTAAGCGCTTAAACGACAGACTTCATAACGTTCGATCAACTGTTGCCTCCTAAACATTAGAGGCTACTTCAATGGCACCAATCAGACCCGCCTCACCCGTGGTGAAGGAGTCGATAACTGTACGGGAACTCCTCAAAGGACCGGTTAATCTCGAGGCTGTAACAGGGGAAATAGGTCTGGATAACCTAATCACAGACAAAAATCTCCATCGACCTCAGCTTGCACTCGCTGGCTTTACCGAGCTGTTTACATACTACCGCGTGCAACTGTTTGGCAACACTGAATTTTTCTATTTGCTAAAGAGCCTGCATGAAGATGCTCGTCGATCGGCCTTCAGAACAATTTGTGCTTTCAATGTGCCGTGTATTGTTTGCGCAAACGGTCACGTCCTGCCCCCGGATTTAATTGCCATTGCTCACGAACACAATGTGGCAATCCTTACCACTCCGTTCGATACATCGAAAACCATCTACACTGTTGGAGAATTTCTCGACGATCAGTTCTCGCAGCAAGTCACGGTTCATGGTTCGTTTGTCGATGTCTATGGCGTTGGCATGCTGTTCGTTGGTAAGAGCGGTATCGGCAAGAGTGAGATTACGCTAGACTTAATCGAACGAGGACACAGGCTTGTTGCCGACGATATTGTGGTACTCTCAAAGAAACGAGAATCGATTCTGATGGGTACCGGGACTACGTTGGTACGACATTTCATGGAGATACGAGGTCTAGGTGTAATCGACATCAGACAAATGTTTGGTGTTCGGTCAATACGGTTTCAAAAACGCCTCGAAATCATCGTTGAATTAGAAGTATTTGAACAGAATAGGGAATACACCAGGACTGGCCTCGATGAGTCGCTTACCCCTATCATGGGTGTCGACATTCCCACTGTTAATCTTCCCATTTTCCCTGGTAAGAATGTTACCGTTATCTCTGAGACCATTGCCCTGAATTACCTGCTTAAAACCTATGGTTACAATGCTTCTCAGGAACTATCTGAACGGCTGGACGAAGAGATTATAAAACGATCAAAACATATCGGATCTTATGAACAACGCCATGTTACTTATTTCCAGGGTGATGATGAATAATTTTAGCAAATGTATAGTGGTTGTGCATTCCGCTGCTTTGTTGTGTTTACTGCTGGTATTGTCTGCATGCAGCAGCTACGAAGAGCAACATGTCGAAGACGCAAAACCAGTGTTCGGTGAATGGGTGGTTGTTCATGAGTTGTCAGATCCCGAAGGACTCAATCCTGTTGTTACCAATGACGCCTCAGCCAATGCAATTTTTAACCACGTCTTTGAACGGCTGCTTGATCAGGACTTTGAAACACTTGAACTTATTCCCGTTTTGGCTGAAGCCCGACCAACGATTTCAAATGACCATCTGTCGTATACATTTAGGTTGAGAAAAGGGATTGTGTTTAGCGACGGGCATCCGATGACTACTGCCGATGTTATTTTCTCGTTTAAGGCTGTAAAAAATCCTCTGATCGTTGATGGCGCTGCGTTGAGGAACTACTTTCTCGACATGAAGGACATCACTGCGGCCGACGACAGGACGTTCACAATTACGATGTCGCAACCATACTTTCTTGCCGAATATCAACTGGGCACCTATTGGATTATGCCAAAACATATTTTGGATCCAAAGGGGCTTACAGACAAATACACGATTGAGGAAACAAACGACATTGTTCGTTCACAGCGGAATCCTTCTTTGAAACAATTTGCAGAATGGTTTAACACTGCTACAGTTAAACTCGACCCCAAGGTAAATATCGGGTCAGGGCCGTATGTATATGAATCATGGTACACTGGTGAGTCTGTTATTCTCCGCAAGAACAACGGGTGGTGGAGGCAGGGAATGGATAAATGGCATCCGGCATATCCAGGTAAAATAATTTATAAAGTTGTTAACGACAGAAACACTGCAGTCGTGTCGGTAAAGAACCAAGAAATAGACTTCATGGAATTTGTACCGCCAGCTAAATACACCGAAGAAGTTGACACAACGGCATTGCATCATCTGTCTAAGAGACCGTTTAAAACTCAAGTCTACACCTACATTGGTTGGAATACACAGCGCTTCGTACTGTCAGACAAGCGCGTAAGAAAGGCACTATCGTATCTGGTTGATCGCAATGCATTGATGAAACAGGTTCTCAGGGGGCTGGCCGAACCGATGAATTCGCCGTTATACATTGGGACAAAGGAGTATGATTCAACGATTCCGCCAATACCATACGACCCTGCACGGGCACGCCAACTCCTTTCCGAAGCAGGGTGGACAGATTCCAATGCCGACGGTTATCTAGACAAGATGGAGAATGGAAAGCTTACCAACTTGAGGTTTAAATTTTTATTGAATGCCGGAAATGAAGCTCGGGAGCAAATTGCGTTGATTCTTGCAGATGAATTCAAGCGCGTAGGCATCGTGGCTGAATTGCAGAAACTTGAGTGGTCTGTGTTTCTCGAAAATCTGAGGACGAGAAATTTCGACGCATATATTGGGTCGTGGATTAACGATCCAATTCCTGCCGATCCTTATCAGCTCTGGCACTCATCGCAGGCTTCTAATAGCGGTTCGAACTACACTAACTTTAAGAATGAGCGTGCCGATAAACTGATGGAGTTGAACCGCCTGGAGTTCGACGAAGCTAAGAGAATTGAATATCTGAAGGAATTCCAGAGAATTGTTGTCGACGAACAACCTTATACATTTTTATGGATGCCATACTATCCGGC
>JAGVJW010000138.1 GCA_020050895.1 bacterium
CGATCGGGTCATGGAGCTGTAAACAGGGAAAAGAGTCGTGCAAACCTCACGGACAAGTATGCATTTATGTGGAGTGAGATGGGGTTTACTCCACATTATGAAGAAGAAAAGAATTAGATGCTTGGAGAGGGTACCACCTTACCTGCATTTAAGGATTGAGTGGTTCTTCGTTGCTTTTAGATGACTGCAGTGTTATACGCACGCGCTCCACTCTCCTGGTTGTACTTTCAAGAACGTGAATATTGTAATTATCGATACTAACCGTTTCTCCCACAGAGGCTATACGACCGATTTTCGCGTTTATCAAGCCCCCTAGCGTATCATAATTCTCATTCTCCGGAAGAGCCATTGGCAATGCATCGTTTGCATCGTGAATATTAATACTCGCGTCGAACTCCCATGTATCAACAGATTGCGACTTGAAAAGGGGCTTCTCATCGTCGTATTCATCTTGAATAGTTCCAACGAGTTCTTCGATAATATCTTCCAACGTGAGAAGACCTGCTGTTCCGCCAAATTCATCGAGAACAATTGCGATGTGCTGTTTACGCTGCTGCATGTCGCGTAAAAGCTTCTTCAGCATTACATCTTCTTGTACGAAATATGCCGGATGCAGAATGTCGTGAATAATGATAAGGTTCTTGTGATGAACCAGCGTGAGCAGATCCTTTGCGTAAACAATGCCAACGATGTTGTCGATAGAATTTCTGTATGCAGGCAACCTCGAATATCCCTGATCCATAACATAATCCAGCATCTTATCTACAGGCATTGAAATTTCGACAGCAACAATCTGCTGTCGGGGTACCATCACCTGCGCAGCCGTTGTTTCGGTAAACTCAAAGACATTCTCAATCAGCTCTCTCTCACTAACTTCAAGAGCTCCTTTTTCGCCGCTCTCGGCAATCAGATATCGCAATTCATCGGGCGAGTGAACATCGTGTTCGCGAATATGTTCGATGCTAAATATCTTTAGCACAAGAATAGACATCCAGTTAAGAGAAACGATAACTGGACGGAAAATGATAAAGAACAGTCGCATCGGTGCAGCCACTGCAAGAGCTACCATCTCTGATCTTCTGATTGCAAGGGTTTTAGGTGCCATTTCGCCGATGACGATATGCAGTACAGTGATAATAGAAAACGCAATGACGACGCTTATTGCATGAAGAGATTCAGTATGGAGGGTTAGACCAAAGAATGCGGCAACGTCCAAAACCATCTTCCCTACAACAGGTTCGCCAATCCAGCCGAGTCCCAGCGACGCCAGCGTGATGCCCAGCTGCGAGGCGCTCAGGTAGGCATCAAGATGACTAAGAATATGCTTCGCCATTCCGGCAAGTACATTTCCATCACGAGCTCTAAGTTCAATTTGGGACGATCGCACCTTTACAATTGCGAACTCGGCGGCAACAAAGAAGCCGTTGAGGAACACAAAAAACATTGTCAGTGCGATGTTACCTATCATGGCATTAATATAGCTACAAGAGCAAGGCGGTAATTTACATGCCCCCTAACCACCTGTTTATGCCTATTACGTCAACAAAAAATTTACACTACGCGAAGTAATTTTCCGGTCCAGGTGATATGAAAAATATAAATACAGAAAAGCCTCTAATTCTTGAATAACAGCTGAATCAATAATTGAAGACACCGATCCATCATCGGCGTCCACGGCATCGGGCGCAGAATACGGATGAGTGAGAGCCAGATGCAGAGTGTTAAGAGCCAGAGCAGACAGATTAAAATTTACACCATCAGGAGTTTCGCCGGCAGCAATTCCGAAGCCCATAATATTAGCTAGGGCGAGTCGCATTGCCAGGCTTGTCCGATAGCAATCGAACTCAGGGCATGAATCAATACGTTCAAGCGAATTCCTGAGCAACTCAAACACTTGCTGGTTAGGTTCTTCATCTCGTTGTGTTCTCATCACAAATTCACACATCGAGAGACCCGTACCAATATGCAGATAGGAGTTGAGCAAGAAATGTCGGGTTGTAGCGATATCCGCCGACGAAACCGTATGCAGATCTCGATTTTTCTTATGATAGATAGTAACATGTGAATGTGAAAGGGGCTCTAGCGCGCTTGCAAGAGCAGAGCGTTGAGTGCGCACACCTTTTGCAACAACAGACACCTTACCGATATCCCTTGCATAAAGCACAACGATTCTCGAAGTATCGCCGAAGCGTCGGGAATGCAGAACAATAGATTCAGTCGTCAGGATCACCATGCAATTTCGTCAATTCATTATCTTTGTGATCCATTTCCGCAGTAGCTCAGCTGGTTAGAGCATCTGACTGTTAATCAGAGGGTCCGGGGTTCAAGTCCCTGCTGCGGAGCGAGGTTCGCGTTGGGACGCGGAGTAAACCCATCCAAGGGCACAAATTATTCGGACAAAAGGTTGGAATGCCAAAGGTGTTCCAACCTTCTTTGTATGTAACAAGGATTATGGTTGGATAATTAGCGAGGGGGAGTAAATTACAAGAGCAGTGTAGAGGATGCGCATTTTATTTTTCACTTAATTATTAGGTTTTATGTGAAATACTACTTCGTTGCTCTCGCATTCGCTGCATTTGCAGCTATACCGACCCACGCCATAGCACCTACAAAGATTACTTTTTCCTGCGGAGAAGGTAAAGCACCCGGATGGATTGTTTATGAAGATAGGAACGGCGATGGAAACATGGATTGGCAGACTGTTCGGGGCTGCAATAATGTGATTCTTTCAGGTCCTTTTCCACAACTGATTAGCCCTCCTCCTGTTCAGCGTGGAATAGTAACATCAAAACCTCCAACATTTTTTGATTTTTCATCAAGCTCATGTGGTTCAAACGTGTATTCATGGGAGGTTGTAGAGAAAGACGGCAGTGGTGATCCAACGGCATATATCAGCCAAGACTGTTCCGACAGCATAGTGATCTCCTATCCTGCAAGAATCGATCGACCTCAAGGTCCAAACCGTGGCGATGCGAATCCAAACCTTGCACCGGAAAACTTAGGGATTGACATCAGCATTTTCCCCAACCCAACAAGCAGTGTAGTTAACCTTTCCGGCGAAGTTGGGAAAGTGAACATTGATGAAGAGTATACTGTGGTTGTTGTCGATCCAATGGGTCGCACAAGATATCTAGCTCGAGTAGTTGGCAGTCAGCTCCTCAAGGATTACACGATTGACACATCGCTACTCACAACTGGGGGTTACTCGATTGCAGTTCACAATATACACGGAGAGGTTATCGCACAAGCACCACTTTCGATAATTAAATAGAAGTGTGTCATTGGGTTCATGAAAATCAGATTCATGTGAAGCTTGGTGATTCTCTTGTGAACTTTTAACAGAACTGCGAACCAAGTAGGGGAAAACATAACTAAGCCGTATCCGCCCCAGCAAGTACATCTTGCTCTTTAGCTGAGCAAAGATGTATCTATTCGATGCGGTAGTAACTTTTGATAGTTGATCGGCGCGGTGGTATTAATGGTATTGAGTACGTATCGTATCCAGTTGTACGGATTGACTTGATTGAGGTGGCATGTCGCAAAGAACGATCGGTACATCGCAATGTTCTGCGCTGCTTCGTGTGCACCGGCAAAGAGCCAGTTTTTTCTGCCCAATGCAATTGGGCGAATCGCATTCTCCATGAGATTGTTATCGATCTCCAGTCGACCGTCGCAGAGATAGTTCATAAGCTCGTCCCACAATCGTATGGCATACCGCAACGCTTTTCCGAGAGGACTCTTCGGAAGCACATCCGGTAATTGATTGACCATCCATGCGCTTATTGTGTTGATTGTAGGCAGTGACTTCTCCAGCCGCAGTTCTTTACGCTGCTCATGTGTGAGGGTACCATCACGAGCTTCGCGCTCCACGTCGTAGAGTTTCTGTATGAGTTTCATGGCGATGCCTGCACGATCCCGGTCGTAGTCGAGAGCCTTTTCGAAGTTTCGTCGTGTATGTGCCCAACAGGCAAGACCAATCACACCATCGCGTGCCTTGTGTTGGTGGTAGGCCTGATAGTCATCG
>JAGVJW010000278.1 GCA_020050895.1 bacterium
GCTACTATTCGGGAGGCTGCAACGCTGGCCAACATTGCTGCCGGAGTCGCTGTCGGGGAGCCGGGTATTGTTTCCATCACACCCAAGATGCTCGAAGAAGGAGTCTTGGAGCACATTCTGCACTATCCGGAGTAGCGGTGATAATAACTTCGCTAGATCACTTACGTGACGTTCGCGACGAATTACGCCGTTTGAATCGTGTTGTGGTTTTTACAAATGGCGTGTTTGATATCCTCCATGCAGGCCACGTTAACTACCTTGAAAACGCCAGATCATTTGGAGATGTGTTGATCGTTGGCATCAACAGTGATGAATCGGTGCGTCGAATAAAAGGTGAGGCACGTCCTATCAACTCTCTTACGGACAGGATGACGGTTTTAGCGGCATTGAGGGTAGTTGATCATGTAATATCTTTTGATGAAGACACACCCATTGTTCTCATCGAATCGCTTGTGCCTGATGTGCTTGTGAAAGGGGGCGATTACACGCGCGATACAATTGTTGGTGCAGAGATTGTAGAGCGGCATGGCGGAAGAGTCGAGGTAGTACCCCTGGTACGCGGCAGATCAACCACTTCAATAATCAATCGCGTGCGAAAGGCTTAAACCACGTCTCGCCAATGCTCACGGTAACGGTTAACCTTCCAAACATATCAGTCAGGTAATTCTCGATAGCAGGACCTCTCCGTCCAACCTGCACGGCTGCGTCAACTATTGCATGACCACCAAGCGGGAAACTAATTCCCAAGCTGCCGGCATATTCATACAAATTTGCACCGTTGTACGTTACATACGTTTTTTCGAAATATGCACCAGCATGATAACCAATATTATCAAAAAACGTAGAGATGGAACTCATTTCGCCCGGGTTTGAATAAGCCAGACTAGTCCGATACATTGTTGTGTATTGAGCATCCGGTCTGGCATTGACGGTTATACCTGTATAATCACCCCACATCAAATCCATACCCAGTAAATTTTTGCCTAGGTTCATGCTCCATCCCAACCCCGCCGTAATAGGCAAGCCGGTTTGTGATTCTTCGATTTCCACAGTGTCGGCATAAGCTCCGGCCGGATTATAGCCGGTTGCCTGACGTGTGATGAAAACAGAAGCATTAGTACCACCGGAAAAAAATGCGCCGATGTTCAACCCTTTTGCCGGCTTCCACCAGAGACCACCCTTAAAAATTAAGCCTCTGATATCGTATGACTGAGCATTTCTTACCGACCAAGAGCTCCCGTCAATTGTAACCTGATCTGAATACTCGAGGACTCCGAATAATGCCGATGTTGATATGCCGATCTGCAAGTCGGAGAAGACCTTCACCGACGCACCCAATTGAACCTGCGAAACGCCACCCTTACCCAACTGAGTGCTGTGTCCGCTAATCACTTCTCCGTTCAAATCGGTTTGAATACTGCGCGCAGTTGAGTAGTTCAGCGAGCTGTACGGAAGAATTCCAAGTGAAATCCCGAAGCCTTTTGCAGTATCGACACTAAACATTGCAAGTAACCCATCCAGCTTACCATTGTTTTGAGCCGATGTTATTCCTTCGCTCCTAATAACATGCTGGCTGAATTTGTAGCCCGTCTGAATACGAGTAGTTGTTGCCAATCCAAGCAATGCGGGATTCACAACGTTGATACCATGCACCATTGGCATTGCGATTGAGGTGCCGGACATAGCATCATACAATGCGCCAACGCTATAGCGTAAATCGCCGATCCCAAGCGCGGAGTAATTAGATCCGCCTTGCGAAAACGCTGTGATCTTTGAAAGCATCAGCAGCAACAGCATCAGTGGAACAATCCGCCTCATTGATAGACTATTGGAATGGCGTAAATGATGTCGAGTCGGGGTCGATGTACCGAATCAGACTGCATGTTGAAGAGTTTCAACCGATTCATCCGCTGAAACTTATTAACTCCTTCGGGCTCTATCAAAATCGAACCCGAGCCCCCTTCCCTTCGGATTGTTTGAGTGATGGAAGTGATGTTGGGGAAGGTGAACACCCCCGACGCATCACCTCGCGTCACAAAAGCGAAATTCGCACCAGTGCCGCTGGTAAATGAGAGCGAGAAGAGTTCGTCGCGTCCGAGCGTCCCTATGGTGCTGGCAACATCATCGACAAATACCTTAAATGTCGATCCTAAAATAATTGAATATGGAGGCAGCGAGTCGATTTTGAATCTGAATGCTGCTCTGTGCACGCGCGTTCCCTGCACAATCAGTTCGGAAGAGTCGGCAGGCAATGGAGAATCGACGAAGTTTGCCACTGCGGATCGAAGGTATGTGGTGTCGTTGTCGGCGCTATCTACATGCTTATAAATCACTCTCAGCTTCATGATTTGAGAGCCACTTGACTGATTGCGGAACGAGCGAACCGATCCCGAAACCTCGGGCACTAGCACAAGCCCAAACAATTGTTCGCGTGTGCTTGAATCCGAGCCGAGAACAATCCATCGCTTAGTAGCTTCCTTATCGAACGGTACATACACTACAGAGTCAGTCGACGTTAGCACTGATTCAAAAGAGCATACTTTTGGATCGGAAGGTGAATAGTACGACGTCGACCCATCGGGTGCCCAGATACTATCCCACGTAGCCTGCGGATACCAAATCTGTTTGAGATCATAGCCGCTGATGCTGAGTGTGAGATTCGACGTATCGCCATATTTATATTCTTCAGGATACATCACAAGGTCACTGGCAACAACATCGAATGAATCGGCAGCGCCCAGGCGGATGTAATTAATAAATTCTATGAATAACCGACCTTCACTGTCCGAGGCCTTGCCATACAGAAACGTCTCCGGATTATAAAGTGGAACACGTTCCGATGATACCGATACTTCTGAGATTAGGGGTGCTGACAGCGACGAAATGGCATAGATGGTATCCGTACCCGGTACTAACTCCGTACCAATGGTATTGGGTGCATCATTACATGATGTAAGCAGGCAAGCGGCGACAAGAAACGTCGAACCAATAACACTGGCAGTGAAATGCATGATAGGCTTTGTTACCTGCCGACCTTGACCATTGATCGATACAGTTCATCGTACGGCTTGGCGGAGAGTGCCCATCCGACTGGTGTTTTCATTGCGTTGCCGACGACCTTGTTCCAAAGTTCTTGCATCTCGTATGCCTCTTTTGCACGCATTATTGCACGGGTAAAATCTTTAACATCAGCCTTCTTGAAAAGAAAAGCATTGCCCGTTCCTTCCTTAGCATCAACATCTTCCAACCCTTCTGCAATTCCTCCAGTTATGCGTACAACCGGTATTGTTCCATACACAAGAGAGCAGCGCTGGTACTGACCCGATGCTTCAGATCGGGACGGCTTAATAAGTAGCGTCGAGCCCGCGATTGCGTTGTGTACGAATTCCTCGTCGATACCATAGTTAACCGACACCATGCCCGGAAATTTCTTTACTAGAGCATCGAATGTCTTTTTCATATCCGTTGGGATAACAGAAGCAACAATGATCTGTATTCCCTCCTTCACCATTGCAGGAACAGCTTCAGCCAGAAGATCTGCCCCATACAATTCTGTCAGGGGGCCAATAAACGTTGCAACAATTGCTGACCCATTGACTTTAAGTTTTGCGCCGCGCTGAAGTTGTTCCCTCACGCGGTTCTTATTCGATGGATCTTTTGCATCGAACTTAGAACGAAGAAACGCATCTGTTTTCGGATTCCATTGCATCAGATCCACGCCGTGTGGAATGCCAATAATTTTCTTTCCCTTACCAAGGAGAGGCGCCCAGTTTGTCTTCCACTCTTTCGATTCATTCAATTCATAGGCATAACCGGGCGAGAGCGTTGTAACGGCGTCGGCATAGGCAATCCCTGCACGAAGAAAATTCGCTTTATTCTTATACCGTGCAAAAGCAAGCGCTTCTTCGGGAAGCCCGGTTTTAGCAAGTGATTTTAGCGGGAACACACCTTGTTCATCAAACGATGAGATTGTTTGAATAATCGTTGTCTTTTTAAAATCGTTTGCATACAGAGTTCGAACATAGGCTGGAACAAGAGCAGTTTCCCATCCAACGCAATGGATGATATCGGGGTACCAACCCAGAAGTTGACAGGTTTCGAGAACCGTTCTGTTATAGAAGATGAACCGATCGTCGTTATCGGCAAATAGTTTGCCCGTTGTGTAATCAGCCAGTAATCCTTTGTTAGCATCAAGAAAGTTCACATTCGTAGTGATATATGCTTGAACCTTGACGCGCGGATTGTTGATGGATGACGACTTCACCGTAGCCGGGAAAGACTCTGAACCCACAGGTATGGGAATATCACGCAGCCTGTTGATTTCGTGGATTCGATTCTTGCGTTCTGAAATAAAACCATACTTAGGCATCATAACCCGAAGGTCGTGGCCGACTTCGCGGGAACCGAGGGAATGTGCATAGAGCAGGTCTGCAAGTTCCGAGGCCTTGAGGAAGGGATAGACTTCACTCGTTACCAGTAGGACGCTGACAGGTTTGGACATGTGATGGCGTACCTATCGAAGGATACGTTAATAGATAAAGTGCAAAAATACCAAATCTTAGGCGTGTAACCTTGTTCCATCGGTGTATCTTGGCACTATGGTAAGAAACGCTTTATGAGGAACGTATGAATAACAAAGGCATCTTTCCTTCTGTGGCAATATCAATTGCAGTAATTATTTCAGCCGTTGTGTTGAGTCATGCATGGACTGACACACACACTGCGAGAGAAAAGATAAACGTTACGGGACTCGCGCAAAGAGATTTTGCAAGCGACCTCATTGTATGGCGCGCATCCTTTGAGCGCCGGGCTACATCAATTAACGAAGCGTACTCAATGATGAAGCGCGATGCAGACATTGTCCGCAAGTATTTGATGGAAAGGGGCGTCCAATCTGCAGAGCTCATCTTTGATGCCATCGATATTCAAAAAGAACATCGCAGCGTCAGGGTAGGTGAGACATACGACAGGGTTTTTACCGGGTATAGGTTATGGCAGGCGATACGGATAGAATCTAAACATGTTGATCAAATCGAAGCGCTCTCGCGTGAAATCTCCGAGCTGTTGAATATGGGAGTTGAGCTCAGCTCGCAATCGCCTGAATATTACTACACGAAGCTATCAGAACTAAAAGTTGATTTGTTGGCGAAAGCTGCTGCCGACGGCAAGGTCCGAGCCGAGAAAATTGCAGAGAATGCAGGTGGTACTGTTGCTGGCATACGTAGGGCCGACATGGGGATTTTTCAGATCACAGCACAGAACAGCAGCGAAGATTACAGTTGGGGTGGAGCGTTCAACACCACGTCGAAAAATAAAACAGCATCGATCACTGTTCGCATGGAATTCGGGATGCGATAGTTCGCAGTAGCCGACCAGACTTCATCCTGTGCACCGCCACGCAGCGCGGTTTCCGAGTAAACGGCCATTGACAGAGTTTTATATGGTGCGTCCAGAGAAACGTGGACAATTCGTGCACAATTTGTTCTTCATTTCGCCCATCATATCCTCAAAATCGTTTTGTGGAGTGAGTGAATTGCCGTAAGTTTGATGTCCTGCCACAACGAAGGAGAGGCAGGACCAGGATACAGCGGAAGTTGTGTCCTGTTTTTTTCGAGGGACCCGCAGACGGGCCCCAATGGTCTTTGACAACGGGAAGCACACGAAGGGTAGAAGACAAATCTACCCGTCAAGAACAGAGAATCGGCAGCGGAGCGACAGAAGCAGGAATCAAGCACTCAACAACGGAGAGTTTGATCCTGGCTCAGGACGAACGCTGGCGGCATGCCTAACACATGCAAGTCAAGGGGCACGCAAGTGTCACTGGCGCACGGGTGAGTA
>JAGVJW010000035.1 GCA_020050895.1 bacterium
GGTACGCCATCACACACTCCTATCCGATTTTATGCTAATGGAGGTGTCGGTGATGAGCAATTTATTAATAGGGCTTCGGTGTCCACAAATCCAGATACGGATTTATGGCCCAGAGCTGCAGTTGATGAGCTGAATAATGTTCATTTAATTTACAATAAATCCCAGGGTGCTAATAATACTGGTCCTTACCAGGTTGTATACCGAAGGTCGTCAGACGGAGGTTTCTCGTGGGGCCCAGAGGTGTATTTAACAGGATCAACAGCGATTTATTGGCCACCGACAGTGAGTGGCGCTAATATTAATGGTGCCGGAGGCGACACATACTCAATAGCGGCTCGGGGTTCAAATGTTGTTGTGGTGTTTCACGACTATCTGCGTGTTTGGTACAGGAAGTCAACCGATTATGGACAATCTTGGGACGATCCAACGAATGGACTTGGAATTGTGTACAATCCAACGTACACGTATGTCGATTCCGCCTATGTAGGTGTTGATAGTATAGAGGTGTACAGTGATACTGTTCCTGCATTGTCTACGATGTCCGACGTGATTATAGATTCTGAAGGAAAAGCTCATTTCGCAATTGGCCAGTACCTTGGTTATATCGTGCAGCGAGGTTCGGTAGATCCGAGTTTGCCAAGGACTAATTATGTTAATTCCGTCAATTCCGACGCACTTCACCAGAATACAGGAATCTGGTATTACAAAGAAGGCGATACTCTAATCTATACCATTGGTCTTGCGGGTGGAGGCGAGTGGGATGGAGAAGGCACAATTGTAAGCCGACGACCTCTTTCAGGCTCGAGCAGATACCCTCAGCTTGGTATCGACGCTCAGGATAACATCTACCTTGCTTACACATCAGTTAAGACGGGAGATGTTCTGCCAATGCAAATCGATACAACTCCAACGTACAGCGATACCGAACCCGATACTCTGAGTGATGTAGATGGTCTGTTTGGCCACATCTATCTCACTCATAAGTTTAAAAATTACCCAATGTGGTCGGCACCAGTGAATATGACTCCTGACGGTTCAAACAGCCTTTTTGCAACGCTATGCGACAATGTTGTAAATAACAGGTTGTATGTTGCTTATAGTGTCAGTGACGTTCCTGGAGATCGGGTAACCAACGTAGAACTTGCAGCAACTCCTGCTGATATCTACGTCAATGCATTCGATGCCAATCTGTTGAATCCAATTACAAGTGTGGGTGAAGGTGACGCAGAATCGGGGATAGGAATTGCGATATCACCAAATCCAGCAGACGAATTTGTCCGTGTTACCCTTACAGGTGTAACCGGTGGGAGAATTAGTGTGTCCGTTGTTAGTGCTGATGGGCGTCGAGTTGCACAATCGTACAGTCCGAGCGTTACGAATGACAGTTGGGATCTTCTTATTCCAACGCGCGACGTAACGAGTGGCGCATACCTGCTGGTTGTGGAGCAAGATGGACATGCCGCGACGCACAGACTCGCTGTTGTTCACTGACATTAAACAAAATTAAGTTCGAATAACGATTGCCTTGTCAAGGATGGGTCTATGATCAATAGGTACATTGTTGCCGCAGTGCTGTGTTTTGTTCTCTCCATTTCTTCTGTTTTCGCCGGAATCACAGGTATTGTGACCGGGAAGGTCGTAGACAAAGAAAACAAACCTTTAGGTGGAGTAACAATTAGAGTATTGGGTACGAACCGTGGTGGGTTCACTAAAAATGACGGGTCCTACGTTATCACCAACGTCAACGCAGGTACCTACAACGTACGCGCTACAGTTGTTGGATACGACACGGTGACGCGCGAGGCAGTAATCTATGCGGACCAGACAGTTAAGCTCGACTTTGTGTTAACAGAAGGAGGGATAACGACAAAAGTCGTAGATGTTAGTGCAAGCCGCGATATGATACGCCCTACCGACCTTGGATCGAACCGAACGGTTAAGGGTGCCGATTTGACAAGGATCGCGCGCGATAATATTGCCTCAGCCATCTCGCTTCAGGCCGGTATTACGGCTTCCGGAAATAACTTCATCGTTCGTGGTTCGCGTACTACCGAGACGCAGGTTCTCGTAGACGGACTCACAGTAACTGATCAGTTCACAGGCGGACTTGGGCAGTCAGGTTCAACGGTTTCCGCAGCTATGCCTAGTCCCTATGCTACCGAAGAAGTTCAGGCACAGACGGGCGGTTTTGGAGCAGAATATGGGAACGCCGTTGGAGGCATCGTTAACACAGTTGTTAAAACAGGACGTACTGACAGATACGATGGAGTTGTGCGTTGGAGAAAGGATGTGCCCTTTCTTTGGGGCAACGCAGGTAATGGTGTCGAAGCCGGATACCCTTCCGAAGATGTAGTTGACGCAACGTTGGGCGGACCGCTTGGCATAACTAATTCCACATTTTTTGTTTCTGTTCGCAACACCTTTCAACTTTATCGGAATTATGGTTTGCAGGTATCCGATCCTGCTAACTACAATCTCGGAATGTTGCCTAATAATAGAACGTGGTCCAGAAATATTACAGGACGGTTAAAGTTCACTGTCACGAGCGACGTTACACTGCTGTTAGGTGGCTTGTACGGCTTGGTTAATGGTGAACGTTCCTCGCAGACATGGCTTTATGCGAGCCAGGAAGGCTACATTGTTGACGCAAATGGTATCCCGATTCTTGATAACAATGGAAACTACCAGTACAATGGCTTTACCGAGCGTTCTGCGAAACAGATTGTTGTACAGGAATTTTCGAGCAATGCATTTGCTCAAATTAATCATCAACTTGGTGAAAATACCTTTTATGAACTTAGAGCTTCATTCAATACCAAGGTTACTGAAACCGGCAAACGCGTTTCAAACGCCGCCCCAGGCTTATTTTCGGGCTGGACTCTATATTACCCGGTAGATCAGATTAGATTTGAAGGTGCTAGCTACGCTAAGGGTGCAAACCAGGTGTTGGATGCGTATGAATACCTTCGTGCAACGCAACTCAGCGCAGACGGGTATCAGCGTTTGGACGCAACGCGTCCAAATCCGATTACAGGATTTATTGAAGGTCCTGCCGACTACCAAACAACTGCGAATCCATATGGATTGCTGGGATACTTTGCTAAATATGGCAATGAAGGGGGCATCGATTTTAGGAAGGCCACCTATTGGCAGGCAGACGGCAGTATCACTCACACCACACTTGCCGGTGACACAAGGCACATTATTAAGGGCGGATTTGAATTACGTCTATTAACATTGGCAAGGCATACGAACGGTAATCCCTGGGATGGTAATCCTTTTTATGATGTTTACGGATCCGAGTATGGTGGGAACCTGTATTACGTAGTTGATACCACCAACGTGAAAAAGAGTCAGGAAGTTCTTGCACAGTCTCTTCAACCATTCCAACCGATTACGGGAGCAGTATACTTCCAGGACCAGATTATTTTCAAACGTCTTGTTTTTACTCCTGGCTTTCGACTAGACTATCTCGATCCTCGCTCGTTGTATCGAACAAGACCAGAATATTTTGTCGGAATCAATTCCGATACCGGATTTGCTCAGGCCAGCAAGAAGCTTTATTTCAGTCCTCGTCTTTCCATTACTTATCCAGTCAGCGACGATGGAAGGCAGAATTTCAACCTATCGTACGGTGTGTACTACCAGGTGTCTCCTTTCTCCAACTACTTTGACAGTTTTAACGTTATCAATCTCCGTCCGGGTTCGATTTTGGGCGATCCTAATCTTGCACTGCAAAGCACGAATCAGTATCAGGTGTCTTATAACCACCAACTCTCAGACAATTTTGCTCTGACGGTTACTGGTTATTATAAAGACATTTACAATCAGCCAGACATAGCCTACGTTCGTTCTGTTCCGATATCATATTATCTGCAAACGGTTTCTGCTTACGGAAACTCTCGTGGCATCGAGTTTACATTTATCAAACGCACCGCTGACAATTGGGGTTTTAACGTCAACTATTCACTTGCGTCAGCTACAGGAACAGCAAGTAATAGCACGACAGTTGTAGCTGAGGATCCTCAAACCGGGAGGCCGGCGTTTCCAGTTGAGCCATTCCCGCTCTCATTTGATAGAAGGCATCGTGTTAATGGGAGTATTTCTTTTCAATGGAATACCGACGAGGGACCCCGCATTGGTGGAATCCCCTTCCTTGAAAACTTTAACATTAATATCTCCGGTGTTTGGCAGACGGGTGTACCATATACTCCAGTGAACGGACAAAGCCAGGCAATCGGTGCGTACAATTCTGGCAGATACCCGGCAACATGGAACACTGAGCTTCGTGTTATTAGAACCATTCCACTTGCAGGCTTTCTGGGCGGTCAAACCGCACTTGACCTGATTCTTGACGTATCCAACCTACTTAACTACACTGGTGCAATCTCATTCTATACCACGACGGGAGATCCGGATTATGACGGTCGCGCCCTAAACAGGCCGATTGGAACCTTCCCATCCACGCTTTATTACAGAGATGCCGATCCGAAGAATAAGGCAACCACGGATGCACAACAGTACGACAGAGTTGGTAATCGTTTATACAATAACATAGTTGATTATAATAGCGATGGCGTTGTAACGCAGGAAGAAACGTATCAGGGCTATCAGAGATACGTTCAGGATGTTGTAAACCGACGCGGCAACTACCAGTATCCACGCCAGGTGTTCTTTGCACTTGCCTTCAGATTTTGACCTTGAAAATTCGATCGGTGAACATGAACATGAAAAATCAAAACTATCACGTCCCTCAGTTTGGTAAATGGACCGCACTTGTTGCGTTCTTACAAGCCATTTTGATTTCAACTGCCGTTGCAGGCACTGCCAACAGCGGAGCTGCTAAGAAGAATGGCGAAGAAGTTCAGCGTGCTGTCTATGGTGCCTTCGATTTCCAGAGAAATGTTGTGTCGGATATCGACTTTTATACCACCAACTATGGAATTTTCGGGTTCAATATCAGAAGTCAGCTGGGTGGAACGTTTTGGCCCAGAGGATCCAATAACCAGTATATTTTTGGCGGAGGAGTATGGTTTGCAGCGCTGAAACGAGATAAAGCGTCTGGTGAGTTGCGGAAGAGAGCATTTGTCACGTACAATCCCAACTCAGCGCAGTCTTGGGCGGTGCCGGGGACTATTGAGGATGGCGAAAAACTCGATCAGGATGGTGATGCCATCAACAAGAACAGGGTATATTTCTCGCCTGATTTTAGCCGGTATGACGGGTCCGATCTATCTAACCCAACATTTCCCTTATGGCCGATTTGGGACTCTTCGCCAAGTGATACCCTTCGGGTAAACAATTACTTCGGGTATTATATCAACGACATTACCCAACGGGATCGTACCCTTTTTACTAAGGGTCCGTCTTTTATTTCCGGTGAAGATATATTCAGCGTTTATAAGGACACCGACCTTTCATGGTACGAGGGAGGAAAGTCGAGAAGAGAATCCGAAGGATTCCCGCTTGGATTCCAGATTGAGCAAATGATTTACTCGTGGGGTTTTGGAGACTACGCTGATTTTATTTTTCTAAAGTATGTCTTCATTCACCCAGAGAAATACCCTGACACCTTATATCAGTGTTGGATGGCTTCCGTTCAGGATGTCGACATAACTCTGAGTACGAATCCGCAAGGGGGAGCGGCTAATGACAGAGCTATGTATTACAACGTTGTTGATACACTGAATATGGCAATCCAGTGGACTGATAACACAAGAGGGGAAGCAAATCGGGGATTTGGATATGTTGGATTTACTTTTCTTGAAAGTCCGGCTGTCGACGCAGACGGATTCATCCGAAAAGACAAGAAGAAATTTCCGGTAAATGAACAGTTAGGACTTAGGACGTTTCGAGCATGGCCTATTGAACAGGATCCACTTGAAAATGAAGACCGATACAACTTTGTGTCTAGTGGAAACAGAGATCCCGATAATGGTCCGGGAGACAGAAGAATGCTCATGGCTACGGGACCATTCAACATGCGTCCCGGTGATACTGCGCGCATCGTGGTTGGTATTGTTCTGGCTACAACTTCAAGTGGAAAAGATGCAACTGGCACTCCTGAGGATACAAAGGAAATTCAGCGCAAGGTTGAATTCGCTCAATTTGTTTATAACAATCAGTTTCGCGCTCCCGAAGCACCCAATCTTTCTGTTGTCAAGGGATACCCTACGGGCACGTCCATTTTCTCGATCCCAGAAGCAGGATGGCTTGGTTTGAATAATGCTGTTGCTGTGCAATGGGATTCAACTGCAGAACTATCTGTTGACACGCTTGAAAATGGACTTGATTTCATGGGCTATAGGATCTATCGCGCTCGGCGAACCGATCTTGACACATACAGTATAGACTACCAACTTAATGCCCGCAAGGGACCACTTGCATGGAAAGAGATTGCAGAGATTCCCTTGCCGCCAATGTTTTTGAAATCTTCATCAGTTATTAAAGGGGTAGGAATACCAATAGATGAATTTGATATCGTGCAGAAAGTCAAAGCTAGTGACAGAATAGTACTCGTAAAGAGGAGAGAGTCGAATGTATCTCCGTGGTGGGGATATTGGTTGCAGCTACTTGGAACCAGGGATTCATCGTTGGTAGATGATTTCTACAAACTCAATCCGGGTCCGGACTCGACAATTAACTTAAGACAAAGAGACAGGTTTGATTCTGTAAGGTTCCTGTATTTCACGATGGATAACGACAGTTTGCCACCTGTGAGTTGGAATGCCTATACCGTAGCTGGTCAACCGGGAACGTATTACCGTGTTGACTCATTGGAAGCTTTAAGAGCTAAAGATACTTTAATTGCTCTTATCCAAAGACAAAAGATCAAGATGCAGCCGTTTCTATTTGACGATACAGTGCATGTTAGAGGTCCTGAAGGTGTGAACGTGGTTTCTGTCAAACGCCCATTTGAGGAACTGTATTTCGTCAGGCATGAATTGATTGCCCCTTACATGAAGACGGCTAGCCAGGACAGAATTTTTCTCGACTTTGGTGACGACAATCCAGCGGATGGCATTGTTTCGTACGATCCGAATCCCGAAAAGTCGGAAAAGCTAATTAATAACGTTGATTACTATTATGCAATCAGGGCATATGATGAAGGTGATTATGCACTGCAAACGGAAAGCAAGCTGAATTTCCGAGGATTGGGTGCGGTAAATACCGTTACTGCAACTCCACTGGCTTCCCGCCCGGGATATGATGTTTCGTATGACTTTGCATTACTTGAATCAGACAAACCCAAAATCGGCGGTATTTATAACCTCAAACTTCTGGTTCAAAACGAACAGTTGTTTAATCAGTTGTTTGCTGGCAGAACGCTGGAACTTGAGTTTTTCCAGAGTTGGCTGGGGATTGATCACGACAATGTCCAGACGAATCAAGACATTGGCGCCTACGGGATTGTCATGAAATTGAGAGATTCCGCCTCAAGACAGCTTCTTGCCACATGGCAGTCGTTATTGCCACCTCAGCTCTGTGGTGGCAGTGGATCAACGTCTGGGTATTTCTCAGAGAATGCTCTCGTTTATGTAGACATGAGACAGCGCATCAGAGATGACTCTTCAATTGTTGCGACTGATCCGATTTATGATACCGTTC
>JAGVJW010000206.1 GCA_020050895.1 bacterium
CGACAGAATAAGGTGTGAATGAAAAAAGTTTTCGTTACCCTCTTCATCCTTGGTGGAATTATCTGGTTGGGAGGGGGCATTGTACGCAACGTTGTTGCATTTGATCTGTTTAATTCAGGCACTCTCGATCTTAAATCGGCTCACACAGAAGGTATGAGACTACAATCTGTGCGAATCTATGCTCTTATCGGTGGGTGGACGTCTGCAAGTTTCTTTGCAGCCATAGTTGGTGGCCTTGGCGTGTTTCTGCTCGAACGAAAGGAATGGAAGCGTCGTGCCTGGATTGTTATGTCAGCCATACTTTTTTTTATGATCGTCCCAATACAAGTCTGGATGATATGGCAGGATTATCGCCTATGGCAACTATTCGACGCATGGTCGGGCATGCCTTTAGCAGAGCCTGCAGAAATCATAAGTGTATTTTTGAATCGGATGCGAGACACTGCGGTGAGTGTTATAAACGGATTATCGTTTTTAATCGCCATTACCATTACGTTGGTTCTTATTTGGAAGCCCCTTGAAAGCAGATAAATTATTAGACGAACTTGTTGCGCTCGCCAGGGACAGAGATTACGAAGTAAAAAGAGAAAGCGGATCGTTTCGGGGTGGTGCATGCGTAGTGCGCGAGCGTCGCTTGATACTTGTGAACAAGTCCATGCCATTGGAATCAATCTGCGTTGTACTTGCACGCGCACTCGTTAAGATTGGCATCGACGATTCATTCCTCAAACCTGCTGTGCGCGACATAATCGACAGAGAGCGCCTGTGGTTGGATCAGCATCCCGAGGTCACATTCGAACCTGAACCTAAAACCGCATGACACGCTGTGGACAAGTAGCCATTATTGGCCGACCTAACAGTGGCAAGTCGACCTTGCTGAATACAATTCTTCAGCATCACATAAGCATCGTTACCAACAAGCCTCAAACAACACGTAAACGGGTTCTCGGAATTTATACCGATGATCAGGCGCAAATCATTTTTATTGATACTCCAGGATTGCTGAAGCCGCGATACATGCTTCAGCGCGCCATGATGGGATACGTTTCGGAAACGCTGTCTGAAGCTGACGTTGTATGCGTTGTCATCGACACCAGCCGTGCCATTGACCACGGTTCAATTCTCGATCCAACATTCGTAAATGTTATTAAAAATGAAGTTGCAGGAGACAAACCCGTGGTGTTGGTTTTGAATAAAATGGATGCAGTGCCGGTAAAGAAGGAAGTACTGCCATTAATCGAAGAAGCCAGACACAGCGGACTCTTTGTAAAGTCTGTTGCCATTAGCGCTTTGGAGAACAAGGAAGTCGATGACCTTGTTGAAGTCATTAAGCAGCACATTCCAGAAGGTGACTTTATTTACGATCAGGAACAGCTTAGCACGCTGCCAGAGCGATTCTTTGTTGCAGAGCTTATCCGCGAGGTGATTTACCGACGATACGAACAGGAGATTCCGTACGCTACCGACGTGAACATCATCGAATTCAAGGAACGTGAAAATGGAAAGTGGCAGATTACGGCAGATATCACCGTGGAGCGCGAAACGCAAAAGCCAATTCTGATTGGCAAGGGAGGGGAAGCCCTCAAGCAGGTTGGCAAGGAAGCCCGGCGGGCTATCGAAACCCACCTTAATCAAAAAATTAGTTTAGAGCTGTTTGTAAAGGTCAGAAAGGATTGGAGGGAAAGCCGGGTTCAGCTAAAGAATTTGGGTTATTAATAGCTGGTGGTGATTTCAAGTAACTCCAGCTTCTTATTGTAGAGAGTAAATTTGCAGGCTATGCCCCTTCCCATTCTCGCGTTAATAATGTTCATCGCATACGGTTGCGCTTCGTCCGATGAAGTTAAAAAGTCCAGGACAGTGGATGATACCTATGCTGCCGCCATGGAAGCGTTCGAGGATGAGGATTGGCTTGAAGCGCAGACTCAGTTTGACATTATCAAATTGCAGTTCCCTGCAAGTCAGTATGCCGACGATGCCCAGTACTATTTGGCAGAAATTAATTTTAAACGTGGAGAGTTTGTATTAGCCGCATTTAATTACAGCGTCATCCGCCGTTCATTCCCCACCAGCGAGCATGCACGTATGTCTGCATTCAAGGTAGGCTCCTGCTACGAAGAACTAGCGCTGCCCCCAGACCGTGATCAGGAGTATACCAAGAAGGCAGTTGCCGCATATACGGACTTTAAATCAATCTATCCCATGGATTCGCTTGCGCCGGTAGCAACAGAAAAGATACGTGAGTTGCGTAGTCGTTTGGCGGAGCGTTACATCATGATAGCTGAGCATTATGAGCGTACCAACAGTCGTAAATCGTCGTTAGTTTATTACGATGCTGTTATCGCAGAATTTCCCGATACAAAATATTATGAACAAGCACTCGTGCAGAAGCTTCGCATCTTGTATGGGACTGCTATGATTGACGAGGCAAGGAATGTGATTGCTCTGTATCGAAGAACAGTAAAGGATCCGCAGTTGAAGGCCGACGTTGATGATATGGAAAGGAGTTTGCCGTGATAGTAAAACACCCGCAGGACTCGCAAGTTGTTATGACGGAGTTAGTCCTGCCAAACGATACCAATCAGCTTGGGAACCTGTTGGGCGGACGTTTAATGCACTGGGTTGACATTGCTGCAGCGCTTGTTGCGCAGAAGCACAGCGGAAAGGTGTGTGTAACGGCATCGGTGGATGAAATATCGTTCAACGAACCAATTCGGCTTGGGCACGTTGTCTACATCAAGGCTACAATTACACGAGCATTTAAAACTTCGATGGAAATTTTCGTCGAAGTGGAACGCGAAGATCCACTGCACGGCGCCCGCGTCCACACATCGAAGGCATACCTGACATTTGTCGCCATTGATCAGTATGGCAAGCCCCTCCCCGCACCTCCCGTCGAGCCCGTTACTCTCGAAGAGAAAAACCGTTACGAAGAAGCAGCTCTTCGGCGGGAAGCAAGATTGAAACACCGGCAGATGATGACGGCACGCACAACGCCAAAGTAATTCTAATCAGCCACGAATGAAGTTTGCCAACCTCGCAATTGTAGCGTCATTACTATCCTGTTGGACAGAGCTGACTGCATCGGACGCAGTCTTGCGATTCATCAGAAGTTATGGTGGTGATAATGAACAGTTGCCACCCGTTGTCTTGATTTCTGAGGGAGCTGTACCAGAGATTTCCGCCAGCGCCTACGCAACAGTAGAATTTGATATTCAGTCTCCTGTGATTCCGAATTTGTATGCGAGACTCATTCATTGCTCAGCTGACTGGAATGACGATGGCAATTCATTTCTTACCGACATTACAACGCGCACCACCACAATCTCCTGGTCACTGGCACCTCAAGCGTCAACTTATTACTCCTATCGTGGAAAGGTTCGCATTCCCAATCCGCAAATCGCAATTCGATTCAGCGGCAATTGGAAGGTAAAGGTGTTCGATATGGACACAGATGAACTGCTCGGAGAAACCCGGATATTCGCTGTTGATTACAAGGCGCGGACTAATTTTAATTTTATGACGGATTTCTACGAGCCAAAATCCCGCGTCAGTAGTATTGCTCTTACCCTCGAAGCGGTTGTAACATCTGAAAACTCCAGATTGATGGACCCATTTTTTCACACAGTTACATTCTATCGCAATCACCGCTGGTCTGAACCATTCATTGTATCAACAAAGTATCTCGATGTGATAACCCCTTATGGAACGTCGGGATCGATTTCGGGCATCTATCCCGCAGGCAAGGTCTTCCGCATCTCGCGTATTCCTGCACAAAATGAATACCGAGTTCTCGACATGACCAATCTCGGGTTGTTTCCATACACAGGGAAACCCGTTAGGCTGCCCCTTTCCGACCTTCGCAGAAATGGTTCGTTCTTTGAACAAGCCAACGATGGCGCAATGATTACAGCGATGGTGCAGCCTTTAGACGATATTTACGTGCCCGTTGAATTCTTGCTCGATCCTCAGCCAGGATCGCCTTCTGTGAACGATGTGTTCATTGCAGGATCGTTTAACAACTGGACGCTTGACCGTTCGTGGATGATGTCTTACGACGAAAAATTGCGCCTGTACCGCCTTCGGCAATGGGTTCGAAGGGGCAGACACAACTATCTCTATGCCACTGGCTCGTTAAATATCGACGACGGCACAATACACGATATTTCGTTTGAGGAATTTGAGGGCAACACTGCTTCCAACACCAATAGCTACATTGCATTCGTTTACTATCGGGTGCTGGATTATGGCGGGTACGACGCAATTATTTCTGTCGCTGCGTCGAATATTTACAAGAGATGAATTTATCAATACGTGAACGACCGACGCACCATATCGGGTGAACGAGCAGACGACGATATCGACTCGCCTCTGAGACCACCGAC
>JAGVJW010000142.1 GCA_020050895.1 bacterium
CATGGCCATTCCAAGCCTGATTGACCAGACCTTCACGCAGTACACGCCAATGCAATGGATTGATGTGACTGAACCCGGCACGGGAGGAAGTACTGTTCCATGGTTCGGCGGATCTGTCGCATTGCCTGGATTTAATTTAGCGCAAAATGATGTCGTCTATTTCGGTGGCGCCGACTGTACGAGATATTTGAATGATATCGCGGCACCTTGCACGAGCTTCGCAAATCCCGGACGATATTTTAGACTGACCGATAATCCCAACATCACGGCTGCACCTCAAGTAATTCCGTTCGTCGGAAATGCTCCGGCACGAGCAGGAATGGCGGCCGCGCGCGGAGCCGATGCAAACGGAAATCCGCTAATTGTTGCTTACGGCGGAATGAGCGCAGCCAATACCGCCAACGATGTGAATGTATACTTTTTATATAACGCTGGAAATGCGGCTGCTCCAATTCCAACCTGGGGTGCATCGACTCCTGCAGTTGCAGGGCCTGTTCCTTACGGAAATTCGAGTTTGGTATTTAGCCATGTGACTAAGAAATTTTACATGTTCGGCGGATATACTCCAAATGGTGCCGTCACGGTTCAAGACACTTGGGAACTTTCCGTTCTTGGAAATAATTGCGGATTGGCAGGCGGCTGCACTTTCGTTTGGAAAAAATTAAACGTCGCAAACGGTCTCACCTGCTATCCCAACAACACCTGCCCGGCTGCAAGACGTTCACATCGAATGATCGAAGTGAATTACTTCAATAGAAATCCAGCTGCCGAACCTGTTTGCAACAATCCTTCCGCACCCTGCTCATTTGGTATTTTCATGCAAGGTGGATCACCGGACGGTATCGCCACATTTGCAGATCGTTGGATGTTTGATCCGACAGCCAACGGTGGTTTAGGTCACTGGCAAAGAATGGGCGACCTACCTCCGCGAACTTTAGCTGCAATGTCTTCCGTAAGTTACACCTCGCCGATCAGTCAAAATAAAGTGAACCGCGCCGTCGTCTTCGGTGGAGAAACAGGACTCCATTCTCCGCAAATGGGATCGGCAGGAAGTTACTTCATTCCACCGACATTGGGCGATACCTATATGTATGATTACACCAACAACACCTGGAACCGCGTCACGCTATTAGGAAAGGGCTACAACGTAGGAGTCCCGCTCGGCTCTAATGCAGCAAACAGTGTCACCGGAGTTTTGGAAACCGAAGCCCGCCAAGTTTACAGCGCAACCGATAATTCGCTCAACAGCCGAGCGTTATCCGAACTCTCACCTCCTCCACTTTCGGGAGCGATCATGGTGACGCGAACTTTGTCTGGGTCATCTGCGAATTCCGCAACCGTGGTGCAGCCTCTAAAAATTCCAGAAATCTATCTCATAGGAGGAAGACTGAAAGACGGTGGTTTCAATCCTCTCGATCGTGTTTACAAATTCTGCGCTGGCTCTACAGGTGAAAAACCATTTAACTTGGATGCCGGCGGCATCCCTCGAAGCCCAAGCGGAGTGCAAATTCTAGGAGTTGATGATGCAAGCTGCGATGCTTACGACTCAAACACGAACCCGATGTCAACCAGCCCTAGCATCGGTTATGTCGGCCGTTGGATGAGAAAAGTTCCGACTCCAGGCGGTGGCACAGCTCTCAATGCTGCAAGTTCATTCATGGGCGCAGGCGCTTATGATTCGTACTACGATAAAATTGTTTTAGTCGGCGGATTAAGAAACACTGTCGTAGGTACTTTGGGTTCGGTTACCGATCTTCCGAACATCGCCACTGCAATTGCTCCAGCAGTCGATCCTTCAGTTTTTGTATATGAATATACTCCTGCCGTAAGTAGCAATCCGGCGCGAGCACAAGCCGATACTCAAGGTGTTCTATCTCAAGTTCGAAATTGCGTTGGACAAGGATTAACGAGTCCAGCTGGCCGTTATGGTCATAGTTTAGGTTATGATTCACTCAATCGAGCAATGGTCATGACAGGCGGTTTTGATGTCATGGGTTCACCCATCATGCAAAACATGAGAACATCCGATGGCAGACCTTACGTGATGCCCGAAGTTTGGACTGGTAAACGCCTCGATGGGTCCAATGTTCCAGCTCAGTTCCCCGCTCAAAATCCTGCGATTAGTGCGGATAATCCTTGCTATCATTGGAAACAAGTCACGACGTTTAGTAATTCAATCGACATTCAGGGACAGGTTCCACCGCAAACTGGAATTTCGCATGCAGCTACAGTTTACATTCCACCTTCGGGCTACAACTCCGGCTACTATACGACGAACGATAATTCTTGTGTGAAAACGGGGCCGATTGCCAACCCAGATTCCTCAATCAATAAACTTCTGGCTGGCGGAGTTTACATTGATATCGATCGCAAAGTGATGGGTAAGGATGAAAATATTTTACTCAATCTCACTTACATTCCTTTGACCGAAGGGAATCAATCTTCAGACTCTTCACTCTTGAGTCGCGCCGAAGAGGCTGTCTTCAAAATTCATCTCATTAAGACTGGCCAAAATGTAGACACCTTACAGCAGGTCTTCCAACCGCGATTCATGACATACGCGGCGACCGATACCTATCCTCAGGTTGTACAAACTCTATCAGTCCTATCACCCCCGTTGGGCCAGATTAAACAGGACCAAATCCTTGTCCCAGTGTCGATTGATCCTGCAATAGATCGCATTAGAATCGAAAGGTACTCTGGCAGCGCGATTTTAATCGATGCCACCATCTATAGAATGGGAGGACCCTGAGTCACCCATGACACATTACAGACAAATACATATCGTATTATTATTTAAAGAGAATCGGGGGACAGTCGCGTGAAGCGGAGGGGTAACTTCTATCATTCCTTCCTTTATATAGTTCTGCTTACAAGTGTGTCGTCGTGTACGAATAATTTTTTACAACGCACAACGAGAAGCGGGCTATTCAATACCGGTGCATCACCGGACGGTGGAGCTACGACTTTGATCGTTCTCAATCGCGTTGCGAAGAACGCGCAAGATCCATCTAACGTTCTAGATTTAGTCGACGACGGAAGCGGCACTATCGGTCAATTTTGTATTACGCAAGATTCAACTGGCACATCAACGGGTTCAGGAAACGCCGGCCCTACAACCTGTAATTGTACATTTAGTTATTCAAAACCGGATGGCACTTCCGAATCCTTCGACTCACCTACCGTTTATCGCGAATCCAATGTGATCCGTTGCAATTACAGCAACGTACCGCGAACCGTTTCAAACGTAAGAGTTAAAATTCACATCACAACCGCCGGGTCTTATTCAAACGAAATTCTGCTTAACCTGGCCGTTGGATCTGGACAGAATTTGGATCTTTCAAATGTCGATAGCTACGTTCGATCAGAACGTTATCAATGCAGAGACTCTGTATTTATTCCAAATCTTTTAGATCGAAATATTTATGACCCCGTTCAATCTGAGGATCCACGATTAGCCTATCCTCTTAATTTTTATACGACGAATATGGGAGGCACTCTTTCGAGATACGCAAGCTCGACCTCGCCAGCTACTCATCAATGGAATTGTCCTGCAATTCCAAACGATCCAAATGCGGGATTTGATCTCAGAGTATTTAGTAAGGCTCCAGATCCCTCCACAAACAGTCGAAACATTTTTCCTCCGGCACCGGGTGGATTTGATCGATCTTCGTTTAACTTAGCAAGGATCCAGACAGGGATTTTCACAGTTCCAGTGAACGCGTTTATCGCTCCCACGATTGCAACTGCAACTCCGACAACGTCCGGAAGCACATCACCGCCTCCGATTGGTTACGGAGCTGCTCCGATTCCAAACGGTCCA
>JAGVJW010000283.1 GCA_020050895.1 bacterium
AACCAAGCCCTCGACATGGTCTCTATTGCCGTCCTTCTGCGTTATGTTGAGCACGGCAGACATTCGGCCTCCGTATTCTGCTGGGAAGCCCCCTTTCAATAGCTCAACATCTTTAACAGCATCCACGTTGAACGCCGAAATGAACCCAAACAAATGTGTTGGGTTGTACACCGTCATTCCATCGAGCAATACAAGATTCTGATCCGGAGATCCGCCGCGAATGTATAAGCCGCTTGATATTTGCGATGATGTTAGAACGCCGGGTAACATTTGGAGAGACCGAAAGATGTCGGCCTCGCCACCGATGCGCATTTGTGATATCTGCTGCATGGGTATGCTAACTCTCGAAACAGAGATGTTGCGTTGCTCATTTTCCCTTTCGGCTTCAACGGTGACAACATCCTTGGTAATCGACGTTGATTGAAGTTCAATACGGATCTGAACGGCTCCACCGCTGGAGATATCTACTGAAAGCTCTCTTCGTGTATATCCCACTGCGCTCACTATCAGCGTTATGGTGGAATCGGTAAGGTTGGGCAGGTGGAAATATCCATTCTTATTGGTGAACGAACCGCGCTTAGATCCTTTTATGCGAACGGTTGCACCTACGATGGTTTCCTTAGTGACAGAATCCTGAACAAAACCACTTATCGAAGATTCATCGGGAAGTGCCGCAAAAGCTGATACTGATAGAGCAAGTATTGTTAAGGCAAATGCAATCACGACATAAATTGACCGAAGGGGCATGGTAAAAAAAGCGGTATAAGGTAATGGCGCCCAAAAACGTTCTTCGACTTGTGTTGTTGCATTGCCTAATTTTGTGGCTCGATAAAAAGGTTTGAATGGCCATCTATATAACATCGGATTGTATTAACTGCGGGGCGTGCGAACCGGAATGCCCCAACACAGCTATTTATGAGGCTGGAGCTCCATGGGAACTCGCAGGGAAGAAGTATGAAGACAATACATCGCCTGGCGGTTTCAAAGGCGAATTCTTCTCTGCCGAATATTATTACATAGTACCAGACAAATGCACAGAATGCAAAGGCTTTCACGATGAACCTCAATGTGCCGCCGTATGCCCGGTAGATTGCTGTCTTCCCGACCCCAACAATGTCGAAGATGAAGCCTCATTGTTAAAGAAGAAGGATTATCTCGACAGTATTGACCAAATCCGCCTTCGTACCTGAAGCTGAATGGAAGTCCACATTGAACGTGGCCGGATTCGTGCCATCCTTCCAAACGCTCTTGGTGTAACGATTCGAACGGAAAGTTCCGTATTCAATTTTCCTGGTTCTGTTCTTCTTCCAGGATTTGTCGACAGCCATGGTCATGTTATCGGATTCGGCACGCGCTTGCTACAGCCCAGTTTGCACAATGCTACTAGTGCTGAAATGTGTGTTGAGATACTGCGCAACGCTACGTTTCCCGATGAGGGCTGGATACTTGCAATGGGCTGGAATGAAACCAACTGGATTGGAGGTAGGATTCCTGATAAAACAATTCTTGATGAGTATTTCCCCGATGTTGCCGTAGTGGCAATGCGCGTAGACGGACACTCTTCATGGGTTAACTCCGAAGCACTGCGTCGTGCAAAGTTGGATAGTTCAACTGGAATTCTGTACGAAACCGAAACACAACGTGTGCTTGCATCAATGCCAGAACCATCGCTGGAAGAGTTGCAAAAATGTATTACTCTTACTGGTGACTACTGTGTGCAGAAGGGCATCACTGAGGTGCACGATATGGATGTCAGCCCTCGTTGGATCGATGCGTTCCGGGATCTTGCCGAGCGTGGCGCTCTTCCCATCCGCGTTCAATCATTCGTAAGCGCACAAAACGATGAATGGGCACTTCAAGGAGTGCTTCCGTCAGGGGGCGAGTTCCACCGTCTGGCAGGAACCAAGCTGTATTCCGACGGTGCGCTGGGCTCAAGAACAGCCGCATTACTGGAACCATACAACGATGATCCGTCGAGCCTGGGTACGCTTCTGCTCACATCCGAGCAAATAGTTGCTAAAGTTAGCAAGGCACTAGATGCAGGATGGCAGTGTATCGCTGTGCACGCCATTGGTGATAGAGCAGCACGTAAAGTTACAGACGCATTTGAAACTATCCGACGGTTACCTAACGGTAGCGACGTCGTCTTGAGAATGGAGCATGCGCAGATTGTATCGGAATCGGATGTTGAACGTCTTGCCAGGCTTAATGTTTGGTGTAGTATTCAACCATCTCACGCAATCAGCGACGCAGCAATGGCAGAGCAGCGCCTGAATTCAATACAAATGAAAAACGCCTACCGGTGGAAGTCCTTCATTGATGCTGGTTGCCGCGTTGCCGCCGGAAGCGACTTCCCTATTGAACTGCCCGATCCGTTGCTTGGTATAGATGCCTTCGTTAGACGAATACCACACGGTGCCAATCATTCCTGGTACGATGGTGAATGCATCACCGTCAATCAATCCCTACAAGCTTTTACTTCATGGGGCCATCAGGCGGCCGACCTAGGGTATCGCAGAGGATCGGTAGAAGTTGGCTTCGACGCAGATCTAGTTGTGCTCGACACTAATCCGACAACATGTAAACCCGAAAACTTGTCAGGAATAAGAGTACTGGCAACATTCGTTGCAGGACAGCTACGGTATTGTCTATGAGAACCGACATTCAATTAGAGATCAATAAGCAAGTCACTGAGAATTCATACCGTGATTTTATCAATAGTTTTAATTCTTGGCTTGGATCCAAGATTGATTTTAGAGTTGCGGAAATACCTATAGTGGTATCTCACGACTTCAGGCGAACGCTCGAATCATCAGCAGTAGAAATTCTGCGGGAATGTCTCCAACCCAATATCCTAGCGATTTCCATTGAAGCGCTTAAGGAGAATTACACGGTTCCGCACGAGACTACAAAACCATTGTTTTGCGTTGCAGACTTTGCGGTATGCAGGAATTCAGACAATACGTTTATTCCTCGGTTAATTGAGTTACAGGGATTTCCTTCGCTCTTTGGATATCAGTATGCCCTGGTCTCCCGTTATCAAAAACAATTCGCACTTTCTGGCGCGACACCATTTCTAGGCGAGATTGAGGAGACTGAATATTTTCAAATACTTCGAGATGCAATTTTTGCCGATCAAGATCCCACACAAGTTGCCCTCGTGGAGCTGGATCCAGAAAGTCAGAAGACCAGGCCTGACTTTATTGCGCTCGAAAAGTACCTTGGATTAAGGACGGTTAATATTCGCAATATTTACAAACAAGGCAGACAGTTAGTATTTAGAGAGAATGGAAAAGAATCTCCGCTGAAGCGAATATTTAATCGGACAATCGTAGACGAGCTAGAAGAAGCAAACATGACGCCTAATTTCAGTTGGACTGACGATATTGAGGTTGAATGGGCGGGGCATCCGAACTGGTTTTTTAGGATCAGTAAGTTCCTCCTTCCTTACCTACGACATGCCTCGGTTCCAAGATCGTTCTTCTTGTCAGATACTGCCAACATCCCCTCCGATCTTGAAAACTATGTTCTTAAACCGTTGTACTCGTTTGCAGGTAAGGGTGTTAACCTCAAACCCACGCTTGAAGAGATAGATTCTATTGGGGCTGACGAACGGCCACACTGGATTCTGCAGCAAAAAGTTGTTTACGACGATTGCGTGCCCACACCATACGGAAAAAACAAATTGGAAATACGAATCATGATGGTGTGGTTTGAAGACTCAGACAAGCCGATACCAATAATGTCGCTGGTCCGAATGGGGCGAGGAGAGCTGATGGGAGCTCGCTACAACACAGCTCCATGGACTGGCAGCAGCGGGTGTTTATTTGTGGACTGAATTGCTTTCCGTGTGAAAATCAATTGTGTTCCTGAGAAAGCAACAACTCAATTCTGTTGGTTGATTCTTCTAGAAATTGCTCTTCAGGGAGATATCCAACTTCCTTAAACTGAATGCGTCCGTCTTTTCCCAGAAAAAACTTGGTTGGAATACCAGTAACACCATACTTCGACACTACAGAGTCGTCCTTATCGAGGTACACAGGGAACGTCAGGGAAGGATTATTTTTTAGATAATCATTTACTATCTTCACTCTATCGTCGCCGCGCTCCCAAACATTCACAATTGCAAAAGCTACATCCGGATTGTTTCTGTACATCTCATAAAGTTTTTGCATTGCAGGGAACGACTTTCTGCAGGGACCACACCACGTAGCCCAATAATCAATCAGCACAACCTTACCTTTCCAATCAGATATTCGAAGGGGGCGCCCGTCGAGAGTTGTAAGGGCACCGTCAATCATTGGCTGATTGAGCATATTGCGGGTGAGTTCTCGTG
>JAGVJW010000115.1 GCA_020050895.1 bacterium
GCATCTCTGCACCAGGAAGGAGACACCATTGTAGTTGTTAACAATGGTCGGTTCGGTGAACGAATTGCTGCAGTAGCACGCATATACGGAATCAATGTAGTGGAAGTATTGATTGAATGGGGAAGATCTGTTGATCCAAATGAACTCAGCGATGTTATTAAAAATACTGATGATGTTTCGGCGCTGTGGCTAGTCCACTCCGAAACATCAACTGGTACATTACTGGACTTGAGTGTAATATCAGACGAGGTTCGAAGAGCAAATCCGTCGGTTTTGTTGTGTGTAGATGCGATATCCAGCATTGCCATCCACGAATTTCGCATGACTAAGTGGAGTGTGGATGTAGCCGTTACTGGTATACAGAAGGGTTTGATGTGTCCTCCAGGTGTGGCATGCTGTGCCCTATCTGAGCGTGCAATCGAGCATGTATATTCACATCATGCTCGCACATACACGATGAATCTCAAAACCGTTATTGAGCAACAACGGCGGCGTCTGTTTGCGTGGACTCCTCCCGTCACTCTTCTGGCAGCATTGCAAGAAGCCATCGAAATGATTGAGCATGAAGGCATCGAGCAGGTATGGTCGCGCCACACGCATGTAGCCAACTCCATACGGATGGGTCTTCGTGAAAGGGGCTTTTCATTATTTGGCGAGGCTACGTCGAATGCCCTGGTATGCGTGGTATCAGATGAACCCGATGTGATTATCCGCGGTCTGGCAGAGAATCATGGAATTGCAATTGTGGGTGGACAAAACAGGCTTCACGGAAAAATATTTCGGATCGGAACATGCGGTAGCAGAACGATGACTGACGTTGAAATATTTTTTAGTGCGTTTGACGCAGTGACCAAATCCATCATTAGAAAATCATGAAAGTTGTCGTTGCAACGTTCAATCAGCATAAGGTGTCCGAGCTACACCGTCTCTTTCAATCACTTGATTTCGACATCAATCTCGTTGCCTACAATCAAACTGAAGACGCCTTCCCCATTTCCGAGACTGGAGTGTCGTTTGAAGAGAACGCATTGATAAAGGCACATATTGTTCATGAGGCTACTGGCCTTCCCACGATTGCCGACGACAGTGGACTAGAGGTAGATGTGCTTCAAGGAATGCCGGGCATATTTTCTTCGCGTTATGCTAGCCCGGATGCCGAAGACGCTGAGAACCGACGTAAACTTATTTATCAAATGAGTTCCATTGGTACAGAATCTTCACCAGCTGTATTTCGCTGTGCACTTTGTTACACCGATGCTGCTCGAACAATTATCACGGAAGGTTCTACACATGGAACCATCACGATTTTTGAAAGAGGCCATGGAGGCTTTGGGTACGACGCTTTATTTACTCCCGATGGTGGTTTGCAGACGTTTGCTGAAATGTCTGCCGATGCAAAGGATTCCTACAGCCATCGCAGCCAGGCCGTAAGGCAATTGGTGAAATACTTGTTATCCCTCGATACAGACTCTACCGAAGTGTTTGAGCCGGATCCATTACCACGCAGAGATGGCTTGGTATTGGCTTCTATTGCAGCAGCCATGGGTACAGCAGAGCATTTACGGATGACGATACGGTTGTTTGTGCGTTCTGCCACTGATATTAATCATCTTTATGAAGCACTTCTGCAGACATATCTGTTTGCGGGTTATCCAGCAGCACTGGAATCGCTGACGGTCCTCGACGAAGAAGTACGTTCGATGGGCTACGAGCCTCAGCATCAAGCAAAACGCTTTGATACCGATCGATTTTGGGAAAGCGGCGAGCAGCTTGCCAGAAAGGTGTATCCCGGTGTGTTTGAAAAGATGATGACCAGGTTAGGCAGAATTACACCAGACCTTGCGCAGTGGATGATAGTAGAAGGTTATGGGAAGACTCTTAGCAGACCGGAACTAGATATTGTATCGCGCGAATTGTGCATTGTTGCAGTATTGGCTGTCCTTGAACGAGAAAAGCAGTTGGTTTCGCATGTCCGAGGAGCTCTCAGCATTGGTGCAACACCGGAAATGCTAAACCGATGTGCCGATGACGTAACTGAATGGGCTGGTAACCAATGCGGATCCAGACTTCGCGCAGCTATTGAAAAGTACTCTTGAGTGATATGCAACTCATACTGGTTTTACTTCTCTTTCTAAACAACGGCGTTATTGCTCAGATTCCGACGGTTCAAAAGAGTCGGACTGATGTGGACAGGTCTGACTCTGCAATTACTGCTCATAACAAAAACGCCCTAAGACAATTACGCGATGACGTTGATGCTATGATTTCTGTCTCGGAATGGAAACACTCATCAATAGGTATTTCGATTGTTAGTACCGATGAGAAACGAGTCCTTTATGAACATGATGCTGATAAATCCTTCGTACCTGCATCAGTACAAAAGTTATTTACTACAGCAGCAGCCTTAGAGACACTGGGAGCGGATTTTCGATTCACCACAACTCTGTATTTGGATGGTATAGTTCAGCCAAATGGCGAATTCGAAGGTAACATCATCATAAAGGGAAGTGGAGATCCCACGTGGAGTTCGCTGTATAGTTCTGCACCGAGTTCTGAATTGGAGACGCTTGTAGATATCATCGATTCACTCGGCATCAGGAGTATCCGTGGTACAATTATTGGTGACGACGATGTGTTCGACAACGTCGACTACGGCCCCGGATGGGGCTGGGATGATTTGGGTTATTCTTATGCAGCACCGGTAGGCGCCCTTAACGTATTCGACAACTCAGTTCATATTACCGTGGAGCCTCCCGA
>JAGVJW010000143.1 GCA_020050895.1 bacterium
ACATTCTTCGGCAGCGGGAAAAAAATCTACGCGCCCGACATTCCCCCACTGGACTATTTGGCAATGCTCGCAGCACGAAGCAGCATGGACATGGATATGGATGATATGAATATGGACATGGACTCATCCGGAGAGAATACGATGAAGGATATGCATATGAAGGACATGGATATGAAGGATATGGATATGAAAGACATGGATATGGAGAAGAGTAATAACGCAATGCCCGGCATGGAAATGCCGGATACAACTGTGAATGAAGTGCTTTCCTATAATATGTTACGATCCGTAGCCCCCACAGCATTCGACACTGCATTACCTGTTCGTGAGATTCAATTCACGCTATCTGGAAACATGCTGCGATACATCTGGTCGTTCAACGATTCTCCACTTTCAAAGGCCGATAAGATATTGATCCGGAAAGGCGAAGTAGTGCGCATGAAATTCGTAAACACAACAATGATGCGTCACCCCCTGCATCTCCACGGGCATTTCTTTCGTCTGATTAATGAGCAGGGCAAGTATTCACCATTAAAACATACATTCGACATCCAGCCAATGGAATCCGTCACCATTGAATTTTTGGCAAGTGAAGAGAAGGATTGGTTTTTTCACTGCCACATCCTCTATCACATGATGAGTGGTATGGCCAGGATTGTGAGTTATGAGGGCAGTGAACAGAATGAGTTTGCAAAAACAGGATACTCAATGTTGAAAGGCGAAGACAATTTCATTTCGGCATGGTTCGACCTGAGTGTATTATCCAATAGCGCCTGGTTCGAAGGATATGTGTCGAATCTTGATTACCAGTTACGTTTCGACGGACGCGGAACCTGGAAGGGAGATTACGAAACGGAGACCCACCTGCTTCGCTACCTCGATAAGGATGACTTCCTTGCTGCGTTTATCGGATACGATCTGCGCCTGAACCGGACGTTAGCAAAATCTTCGGTTCCGAATACAAAAGATAACCGGAGAGTATTTGAAGTTGGCGTTCTCTATCTACTCCCGTTTTTCTTTGAATCAGAGCTTCGCATAGACCAAACAGCACGCGTCAGGTTCCAACTGCAGCGCAGAGATATGCCCATCACGTCGCGCCTGTTCTTTGATGGTCGGGTAAATACTGATAAGGAGTACACCGTTGGACTACGATACTTTATTACGCGCACTTTCTCGGTGAGCGCCCTGTACGATAGTGATTATGGTATTGGAGCCGGAATCAGCGTGCGCTACTAATTGGCTGCGTCGGTCGCCAACAAAAACATAACAATCGTGAGAACACCTGCCTTCCAATTAATCTCGCAATATTTGTCCGATCAATGTCTTAGAATCCCCTCTTGCAATGGTTTTTAACTAATTAAAGTTACTAAAATGGATCCGCACGATCAACATAGCCACGATCAGCACAGCCACGATCAGCAAGGCCACGATCAGCACAGCCACGATCAGCAAGGCCACGATCAGCACAGCCACGATCAGCACAGCCACGATCAGCAAGGCCACGATCAGCACAGCCACGCTCAGCAAGGCCACGATCAGCACAGCCACGATCAGCAAGGCCACGATCAGCACAGTAAGGACATGCAAGGCAAGGATCCGCAAGGACACGATCAGCACAAGAAAGGCAGTCATGTCGGCATGACGGGCGCCGGAGGCCATAACGGCCACGGCGGACATCATGCCATGATGATAGATGACTTTAAAACGCGATTCATGTATTCCATCGGTCTCACGATCCCCGTACTGGCATTGTCGCACATGATTCAGCAGTGGCTGGGTTACGATTTGACATTTACAGGCAAGAAGTATGTATTGTTCTTGCTTTCCTCCGTCGTCTTTTTCTATGGTGGGTGGCCATTCCTCAAAGGGTTTTGGGACGAGCTGAAGGATAGGAATCCAGGCATGATGGTACTCATTGCTGTAGCCATAACTGTGGCTTACATCTACAGTTCAGCCGTAGTGTTTGGTTTGGAAGGCATGGATTTCTTTTGGGAGCTTGCAACGCTAATCGTCATCATGCTGTTCGGACATTGGATAGAAATGAAATCCGTGATGGGTGCATCGAGGGCGCTGGAACTGCTCGTGCAAATGATGCCCGCTGAAGCGCACATGGTGCATGGCGACCACATCATGGACGTAAAGGTGGAAGACTTGAATAAAAAGGACATCATTCTCATCAAAGCCAATGAGAAGATTCCGGCTGACGGCGTCGTGGTTGACGGTGAAAGCTACGTCGACGAAAGCATGCTAACGGGTGAAAGCAAACCAGTAAAAAAAGTTAAGGGCGATACGGTGATTGGCGGGTCTGTAAACGGCAACCAGTCCTTCAAGGTAGAAGTTGCCAAAACAGGCAAGGAAAGCTACCTTAGCAAGGTCATCGGTTTAGTAGAAGAAGCCCAGAGAGCCAAGTCGAAAACGCAGAACCTTGCCAACCTCGCGGCACGGTGGCTAACGTTTATTGCCATTGGAGCGGGCACCACTGCCCTCGTTGTGTGGGTAAGCATGGGCAAGCCATGGGATTTCGCCCTCGAACGAATGGTAACAGTAATGGTGATCTCCTGTCCTCATGCCTTAGGCCTTGCCATCCCCCTTGTAGTAGCCATTTCCACGGCACTATCTGCAGGCAGGGGGCTTCTAATACGTAATCGGACAGCGTTCGAAAACGCACGGAAGATATCGGTTCTGGTGTTCGACAAAACAGGAACACTTACCGAAGGAAAGTTTGGCGTCGCCCGTTACGAAAGCATTGTAAATAATATTAGCAAGGAAGATCTCCTATCGTTTGCCGCTTCACTCGAACAACACTCCGAGCATCCAATTGCCCAAGGAATAGTAAAAGTTGCCATAGAATTGAATCTTGGATTGAAGAACGTAGAAAACTTTGAATCCCTCACAGCCAAAGGGATTCAGGGAACAATTGACGGACAGATATGGAGAGTGGTTAGCCCCCTATACCTAAAAGAAAAAAATATTACCATTCCAGACAGTGCTGTCTCCGATGCCGCAGAGACCATCGTTTTCGTGCTGGCCGATGATACGCTTGCTGGATTCATCGCCTTGGCAGACAAGATTAGAGAGGAAAGTCCAAAGGCAATTGAAATACTACGTAAAAAAGGCATGAAGCTGTACATGGCAACGGGCGACAATGAAAGGACAGCTCGCTCAGTAAGTGAGAAACTTGGGTTGGACGGGTATTTCAGTGAGGTTCTGCCACACCAAAAAGTTGATATCATCAAGAAGCTGCAGAGCGAAGGGCATTTTGTGGCTATGACTGGAGATGGTGTGAACGATGCTCCTGCTCTGGCCCAGGCAGATGTAGGTATTGCCGTTGGCTCGGGGACGGACGTGGCAGCCGAAACCGCTGATATCATCCTTGTAAACAGTAATCCAAAGGACATTGCCAATCTCGTGCTGTTTGGTAGGGCCACATATAAGAAAATGATACAAAACCTTGCATGGGCTACCGGGTACAATGCATTTGCGCTTCCGTTAGCGACGGGCTTTATCCCCGGACTGGTGATCAGCCCGGCGATTGGCGCTGTATTTATGAGTCTGAGCACCATCATTGTGGCAATTAATGCTCAGCTTTTAAAGGGTACGCTGAAGAACTATCAGTAAGGTGGAAGTTGCCGGGAGACATATGCTGCCGGGTAACTTGCCGGGAGACATATGCTGCCGGGTAAGTTGCCGGGAGGCATATGCTGCCGGGTAACTTCTCAAATTTCAGTAAAACCCAATTTTTTTTTGAATGATTCGTACATTTGCCGCGTCCTTGGAGGGAATTGAAGGCTTTTAACAACATAGTATCGGTTTTCTTATCCATGCTGGTGCTGCTCAGCTCCACGAGTTTTAGCGTTAGCATGCATTATTGCGTGGGTCATGTAGAAGACACGACACTGTCGCAGCCATCAAATACGTGTGAAATGGTGGCAGAAACTACCACCTGTGCAAATAACCAGCATAACCCGGATTGTGAGCGTGGTATTGGTATTGCACGAGAAAAGAGTTGCTGCGTCGATCATTATATACAAGTAGCCGGTCAACAGCATCCTGCACAGATCGCTTCTGTTTCATTTCCCTTCGTTCAAGTGGAGATGGTACTGCATGCAGTTGCTTCGCTGCTAATTACTGAGCCCTCCGTTGATACATTTTCCTATATAGAATATCCGCCCCCGCCGACAAATCGGGATATCAAGATCCTGATCCATTCCCTCCTTATTTGATTTTTGATAATTGGCCGAGCACTTTCTCCAAATAGTTAGGGGAAAGGTTGTTAGCTATTTTTCAATCTTCTCAATCAAAGGGCTCATCCAGACATGATAAAGAAATTAATTCTCTATTTCTTAGAGAACAAGCTTATCACCACAATTATAGTATTGATTTTTATCGGATGGGGCGTATCCACCGCCCCCTTCAACTGGAAATTGGATTGGTTCCCACGTAACCCTGTGCCAGTCGACGCAATACCTGATATCGGTGAAAATCAACAAATTGTTTATACCGAATGGATGGGTCGGTCCCCACAGGACATTGAGAACCAGATTACCTATCCGCTAACCACATCGTTATTGGGAATTCCGGGTGTGAAGACTATCCGGAGTAATTCCATTTTCGGTCTCTCAGAAATCTATATCATATTCAATGAAGATATTGAATTCTATTGGGCACGGACGCGCATTCTGGAAAAACTGAATTCATTGCCTGCCGGGAAATTACCCGATGGAGTTACGCCTGCCTTAGGCCCAGATGCTACAGCCCTTGGACAAGTATACTGGTACACACTCGAAGGTCGGGACCCCAAGACGGGAAAACCAGCAGGGGGCTGGGACCCACACGAGCTACGGACTATTCAAGATTTTTATGTTGGCTATTCTCTGACTTCATCCGGTGGCGTTGCTGAAGTGGCTGCTATAGGGGGCTTTGTAAAAGAATACCAAGTGGATATTGATCCGATAGCCATGAAGGAGTACAACGTTGATGTTGCCCAGATTATGGATGCCGTTAGAAAGAGTAATCTCGACGTTGGCGCCAGAACTATTGAATTCAATCGGGCGGAATATCTGGTACGCGGCTTAGGCTATATCAAAAACTTAGAAGACCTTGAGAAGGCTGTAATCGTACAACACAACAATACTCCGATTCGCATCAAGGATGTGGCAAAGGTCCATTTTGGACCTGAAACGCGGAGAGGTGGCCTTGATAAAGGAGGTGCGGAAGCTACGGGAGCTGTAGTTGTTGCTAGATATGCAGCTAATCCCCTTGAAGTTATTGAGAACGTTAAAAAGAAAATTACTGAGATATCACCTGGATTACCTTCTAAAATCTTGCCTGACGGAACAGTATCCAAGGTTACGATAGTTCCTTTTTACGACCGCGCAGGTTTGATTAAGGAAACGCTTGGCACTTTGGAATCAGCACTGGAGCACGAGATACTCATCTCCATCATCGTGGTAATTGTATTGGTATTGAATATCCGAGCATCTATCATCATTTCTAGTTTGTTGCCGGTAGCTGTTCTAATGGCGTTCATAGCAATGCGTTTGTTTAAGATTGATGCAAATGTGGTTGCCCTTTCAGGCATTGCCATCGCTATTGGTGTAATGGTTGATGTTGGAATCATATTCGTGGAGAATATCGTCAGGCACCTGGAACTGCCTGAGAACCATGGTGCAAGAGGGAGGAAGCTACTTACAGTTATTCATGAGGCATGCGTCGAAGTAGCTTCTGCCGTTATCACTGCGTTATCAACCACCGTAGTAAGTTTTTTACCAGTATTTGCAATGGAAGCAGCAGAGGGCAAGCTGTTCAAACCATTGGCTTATACAAAGACGTTTGCATTATTAGCCTCCTTTGTCCTTGGAGTTGTAGCAGTCCCCGCTCTTGCTCATGCAGTTTTTTCCATCACGTTTGATAAAGAGAGAACACAAAAAATCTGGGCAACTATCACGGCTGCATTAGGAGTCGCCTTCCTGATATTTTATGGGAACTTCCTTGCCATTTCTTTGATTTTATTTGGGATCAATAACTTCTTGGAAAGCAAGTGGCCTGAGCGCTTCAAAAAATGGGTTACATGGATAAATACGATTATCATTCTTCTTACCATTGTGTATTTCCTAAATGAAGCATGGCTGCCGTTAGGTGCACAAAACAGTCTCATTGTTAATTACCTGTTCGTCCTTGCGCTCGTGGGGACTGTCCTAGGCATCCTGATGTCTATTGTGCATTACTACGCAAGAGTTTTGCAATGGTGTCTAACGCACAAATGGCAGTTTCTCATGGTGCCTACTCTTACAATTCTGTTTGGGATGACTACCTGGCTTGGGTTTGATAAAATGTTTGGTTTCATTGCCGACGGCGGAGGTGCTATTGGGTTGAATCTCCGGCAAACCGGCGGATGGAAATTCGCTTCAACAACGATACCCGGAGTTGGTAAGGAATTCATGCCTCCATTGGATGAGGGCTCATACTTGTTAATGCCGACAACGATGTCGCACTCCGGTGTTGAGGAAAACATTGATGTAATTCGGAAACTCGATTCCTATGTGCAGCGGATACCAGAAGTGGAATCTGTGGTTGGTAAATGGGGACGCGTTAATTCGGCGCTCGACCCTGCAGACATCTCAATGTTCGAGAATACCATCATGTACAAGCCCGAATACGTTGTTAATGAAGACGGACACAGGATGCGGTTCAAGGTGGATGATGAGAGTTTTGTTTTGAAAGACGGGACAACATATAATCCTAAAAAAGATGAATTTCGAGTTGTAGATAGAGAGAATTTAATTCCAGATGATAAGGGCGAATATTTCCGTCAATGGAGAGACTCTGTTAAATCTCCCGATGATATATGGAAAGAAATCGTAAAGGCTACCAACATACCTGGAATAACTTCCGCTCCGCAGTTACAGCCCATTCAAGTACGCCTCATCATGCTAGCCACTGGCATGAGGGCACCTGTTGGAATTAAGGTGTTCGGACCAAATCTCGAGGTGATAGAACGCGTCGGGCTTCAGTTGGAAAAAATCCTCCAGCAAGTTCCAAGCATTGAATCGAGGACGGTTTTTGCAGACAGAATTGTTGGCAAACCATACTTAGAGTTCGCAATCAACCGTGATGAGATTGCGCGGTATGGTCTGACAATTCAAGACATGCAAACATTTATCGAAGTGGCTATTGGCGGAATCAAGCTATCTACAACAGTTGAGGGGCGCGAACGCTTCCCAGTTCGCGTCAGGTATGCCAGAGAGTTTCGGGACAACCCAGAAGATGTAATGAAGGTTCTGATTCCAACGCCATCGGGAGCACAGGTTCCTCTTGGTGAGCTTGCCGAAATATCATACCGCCGAGGTCCGCAGAATATCAAGAGTGAGGATACCTTCCTGGATGGTTATGTGATTTTTGATAAAAAAATTGGGTATGCCGAAGTCGATGTAGTCGAAGAAGCCCAGCGCTTTATTCAAGCAAAAATGGATGCTGGCGAGTTCTCACTCCCCGCAGGAGTTACCTATAGGTTCACTGGCAACTATGAAAATCAGATACGTGCAACAAAACGTCTTGCCATTGTTATACCGATAAGCCTTATCTCCATTTTCATGCTGCTCTTTTTTCAGTTCAAGACAGTTACTGCCTCGGCCATTCACTTCTCTGGAATATTCGTTGCCTTTGCCGGTGGGTTTTTAATGATATGGCTCTATGGCCAGGGTTGGTTTATGAACTTTGACGTTGCCGGAGTAAACATGAGGGATTTATTCCAAATGCACACGATAAACCTCAGCGTGGCCGTGTGGGTTGGATTCATCGCTCTCTTTGGCATCGCTACAAACGATGGTGTAATCATGGGGACATACATTCACCAGGTCTTTGAAGGCCGAAAACCAAAGACTGTGGCAGAGGTTCGCGAATCAGTAATGATAGCCGGCAAAAAACGTGTTAGGCCTGCTATGATGACTGCGGCCGTTGCCATCATTGCGCTCTTGCCTGTACTAACATCTACTGGGAAGGGGGCAGACATCATGGTACCCATGGCCATCCCAACGTTTGGAGGAATGATTATCCAGATCATGACCATGTTCGTCGTGCCCGTCTTTCAGGCTATATGGCGGGAAGGTGTAGCCCGCAAGATTGAGAAACACCAACTCAAAGAGATCACTGAGGCCCAATGAGAACTAGGATGCAAAATATATTTATAGTCGTCATGCTCTTCTGTGGCACGCTTCCCATCGTAGCACAGACGTTGGACGACTATATCAAAATCGCTGCTGAGAACAACCCGGAACTGAAATCAGCATTTAATCAATACCTCGCAGCGCTCGAACGTGTGCCACAGGCAACTGCTCTGCCAGACCCTACGGCCATGTTCAGATCGTTCATTATTCCTGGCGATACCGGTGGGTCTACACAACCTATCGGATTGGCCGTTGCACAGGAATTCCCTTGGCCTGGTCAGTTGAGTGCGCAAGGCAGTGCAGCCGAAGAGCTCGCAAAAGCCCGCTTCTCTGAATTTGAGGAAATCAGAAACAAGTTGATCTTTGATGTCAAGTCAACCTACTACGAATATTATGTCCTTGAGGCTGCCATTCACATTACTCAAGAGAACATAACATTGCTGCAAACATTTAAGGAGCTGGCAAACATTAAGCTTGAGTCCGCTCTGGGGAGTGCAGTAGACCTCTTGAGGGCAGAAATGGAACTTCAAGAATTTAACAATGATGTTCTGTATTTGAGTGACTCCAAGCTGCCCATTGAAACTCAGTTCAAGAAACTGCTGAACACCGATACATTACCGGTGTTTCAGGTACCGGATACGTTACGGACGCAACCTTTGACAGTTACTCAGAAGGTACTACTGGATTCTATCCTTGCAAAAAATCCAACACTTGCAAAGTACGACTACGAGATCAGCTCACTCGAGCAGGAAATCAAAGTGGCGGAAAAAATGGGCCTACCGTCGTTCAATTTAGGTGTGGCCATTACTAGCATTGCCAATCCCCCCGGTATGGTTATGCCTGAGATCGGCGTGCGTATCCCGATTTGGCGCAGCAAATACAATGCAATGGTTAAAGAGCGCCAGATTATGCAGACCATTGCAGCCGAAGAAAAGAGAAACCGCATCAACGAATTGAATGCCATGATGGAAGCCACTTGGCGGGATTATGCCAATGCTGAAAGAAGGGTAAAACTGTTCAGCAGGCTTTCCTCGCTTGCAACACAGGCACTCGACATTATCGTTTCCAAGTACTCAGCTGCCGGAACAGAATTCGAAGAGATTCTTCGAATGAACCGGCAACTACTTCGATATGAGCTTGAACTTGAAAGAGCCAGAGCCGAACAGAATACCACGATTTCCTACCTCAATTATCTAACCGGAAGACAGTTTTAACATGAAACTCATTGAAATCATAAAAAGAAATAGAAAAAGAGCTCTCATCTACCTCGGTGTCTTAGTCTTGGGTGTTTTGTTGGGTTGGCTCTTCTTTGGAGGGTCGGAGTCGTCTACTTCAGACAAACTGACGGCAGATCACAGCGCAGCAGAACATAAACCAGGAACGGTATGGACGTGCTCCATGCACCCACAGATAAGGTCAGACAAACCCGGCTCATGCCCTATCTGCGGCATGACTCTGATTCCGCTGGCCTCTGAAGAAACAACTGAAGATGGGTCTGCTAAATTCACAGTGAAACTTTCAGACGCGGCAATGAAAATTGCCGAAGTCACTGTTAGCACAGTGGAAATGAAAGCCCCTTACAAAGAAGTTTACCTACCTGGAAAAGTGATGCCAGACGAGC
>JAGVJW010000097.1 GCA_020050895.1 bacterium
TACGTACTGTCCAAACGTCGCCTGCTTTGGTTCCTACAATTACTCCTAATTTATTAAACGGAGTTTCATCAATATCATTTGAAACTTTTATAAATGCACTCAAGTATTCAATACCATTTGTTTTGTATAAAAAAACAGTACGATTTTTCTCAGGAGCAACTTCGATGTTATGTAACCATTGCATCAGGTTGGTAGAGTACCTTACATTGTCAGGTTGTGCTTGCAGCTTTGCCGATACGAGTAACAGAAACAAGACCAGTTTCAATTTTCCCATTTGTAAAATTTATTAAATTAGGTGACTTAAATTGGTCAAAACGGTTTGTGACTTGCAACAATATCTACTAAAATATTACTAACAAAGCTATAATTTCATTGGACGAGAATGTCCGAATCTTAGTTGAAAATTAAAAGAGGCCCAAGTCTGATTTGTAGTTTGAGTTACACACTTAACACTTATCAGGAGAGAGCCTCTATTGGAGGGGGCTGAAAAAATCGGACCAGTCTGAAGCAGAGACGTTTGTCTCAAAGGAGGACTGATGAGGAAGAGCCTTTACAGCGACGAGCAGATCGTCGGCATCGTACATGAATTAAACGAGCATGGTGTTGCAGCAACGGCGAAGAAGTACAAGGTCTCGCAGCACTCGATCTATATCTAGCGCAGAAAGATCGGCAGTATGGATGCACCACAAGTGTCGGAGCTCAAGCGCATCATGCAGGAGAATGCCCGCTTGAAGAAGCTCGTCGCAGAGCGTGATCTCGAGTTTGAGATCATGCCGCCCGAGGTCGCTGCAAAAATGTGGTAGGCGTCCCACAAGGAGTCCAGGCAGTGGAGTACGCCATGCAGCGAGGTCTTGGACAACGCGATGCGTGTCGATTGTTCAGCGTTTCACGATCAATGCTGACGTACGTGCGTTTGCAACCGAAGAAGGACGAACAAATTCGGACATTGATCAACAGCGTCGTAGCAGCGCATCCTGCGTGGGGTAGGCGGCTTTTGTTCGGCTGGATACTCGAGCAGGGACACGCATACACATATTGGTGTGTGAAGCACGTGTATAAACAAGCAGGCCACGCGGCACAATGGCACAAGCGCACGCGTAAGATCAAACGCAACAAGCGCATCAATCCGGTTGCAGGGCACGCTCATCATATCTGGTGCATGAACTTTGCGGAAAACCGCTTGATGAGCGGCAGAATGCTCACTGTGTTGCTCGTTAAAGATGAAGCAACGTCGTTTGGATTGAGCATCACCGTGCAGCGATCGTTCAAAGCGGTCGATGTAGAGCGAGTACTCGACCAACTCGCAGAGATGTACGGTGCACCCCGCTACATGCGATCAGATAACGGCGGACAATTCATCGCATACGTTGAGCAGCTATGAGCTCACAGAGGGAACATCACTCTTGCTAACATTGATCAAGGGAAGCCGTGGCAAAATGGATTTGCAGAAAGTTTTGTTGGTACGTTTCGCAGAGAAGTTCTCGATGCCGAAGTGTTCTTGTCGCTGCACGAAGCACAAACCCTTTCTAACCAATGGCTCCACATGTACAACAATGAACGCCCACACAGTAATCACAATTATCGACCACCTACAACAACATTCACCAACAAGGCGGCCTAAACACTATTTTGTAACCACACACTGGACCGAATAATCGACCCTAATCACTGTACCAGCGTACCATGATGACGTCGAATGACACTACCACGGACGAGTTAACGTGTGAGAACGGAAAATGACTGAGAATCAGTGTTAGTTGGAGATTTTACGACCAAAACGCGCGTTTTTTGATAGAATCGGACGTTTTTGCCCTTCGTTGTATATTTGCAGTTCTCATTTTTAAGGCACTTACGTTAATGAGTTGCCAGGCTGTGAATGTTGACGTATGCTTGGTGTCTCATTTCTAATCATTGCCGACAGGAAACCGTCAGTTAGACCGTTAGTTGGATGACTTATGGGTCATGTAAGCCCCTTAACCAGTTGACACTTACTGTTTGAGTAGTAAATCCGGTCGGGACATCACAGAAGCGCTTTGCAAACCGTTTATTTTAATTACGTCAGGTTTAATGGCTACTACAGCGGATTTACGAGTTGGGGCGGTTATTCGGTATCAGGGCGACTTGTGTGTTGTGCTGGAATCGGTTCATAGAACGCCGGGGAATTTGAGAGCTTTTTATCAGGTGAAGATGCGTGTGATAAAAAGTGGGAAGTTGAGAGAGGAGAGATTTCGATCGGGCGAAACAATTGAATTTGTTCGTGTCGAAACAAATGATTTTCAGTATCTGTTTCGCGATGGAGACGTGTTCACGTTTATGGATACGAATACCTACGATCAGATTCCCGTGATGGCAGAAGTGGTTGGCGACGCAGCAAAATTTTTAAAGGAAGGAACAGAGGTTCAGATTGGCAGAGATGATGACGGGAACGTGGTAACGCTTACAGTTCACCAGCATGTGCCCCTGAGAATCACGCATACCGAGCCGGGTGTAAGGGGCGATACAGCTACCAATGCGTTAAAGCCGGCTACGGTTGAAACGGGCGCCAGCATTATGGTGCCTCTGTTTATCAACGAGGGCGACCTCATTCGGATCGATACTACAACAGGTAGCTATCTCGATCGCGTAAAGGAGTGAAGCCGAAGTTGGGGAACAACGGTTTCGTTAATTGTTTGGAGGGATAATGGATCTGAATTATCTGCGTAAGGTGTTGAAGATTTTTAATGAAAGTGCGATCACGGAATTGGCGATCGAAGAAGAAGGCGTCAAGATCAGCATGTCAAAAAATCTGTCGGCCGTACCTCAGCAAGCCGTTCATATTCCCATGCCTGCTGGCGTTCTCCCCCAGGCAGCATCGCAGCAGGCGCTTGGTGTAGAAGCCGGCAAGACGGACGAATTGGGTGGTTCGGCTAAGGGGCAGACAGAAGCAGGCCATACGGTTCTTTCGCCCATTGTGGGTACGTTCTACAGAGCCCCCTCCCCGGATGCAGATTCATTTATTCAGGTTGGACAGCACGTTAACGTAGGCGAAACTCTGTGCATCGTGGAAGCAATGAAGCTCATGAACGAAATCGAAAGCGATGTTTCAGGAACGGTAATCAAGATTTTGGTTGAGAATGCCCAGCCTGTTGAATACAACCAACCGTTGTTTATCATCAGGCAGGATTAGGTTGCCGGAATGATAAATAAGTTGCTCATTGCCAATCGCGGAGAGATTGCGCTTCGAATAATTCGTGCAGCTAAGGAGCTTGGCATACGGACGGTTGCAGTGTATTCCGAAGCTGACCGCGCTTCGCTGCATGTAAGGTTTGCCGACGAAGCAGTGTGTGTGGGACCCGCACAGGGAAAGCTATCGTATCTTAATATCCCATCGCTGATTGCCGCAGCGGAAGTAACTAATGCCGACGCCATTCATCCAGGCTATGGCTTCCTGGCTGAAAACGCTACGTTTGCAGAGATCTGTCACGATTGCAACCTGATCTTTGTTGGTCCCTCGCCATCGGCAATTACAAGAATGGGCAACAAATCTGCTGCTAAAGAAACAATGCAGGCAGCAGGTGTTCCTGTTGTGCCCGGCAGCAATGGAATTGTTGCAACAGTAGAAGACGCAAGGCGCGTGGCACACGATGTTGGATTCCCGGTAATGCTCAAAGCGGTTGCCGGCGGCGGCGGCAAGGGAATGCGGTACGTCGAGATTCCTTCGGAGCTGGAACGCGCCTACGCAACAGCCCGAGGCGAAGCAGAGTCAGCGTTTGGAAACGGTGATATTTATATTGAGAAATTTATTGAACAACCGCGACACATTGAAATTCAGATATTTGCCGACACGCACGGTAATGTTGTTCATCTCAACGAGCGTGAATGTTCTATTCAGCGGCGTCATCAAAAACTCATCGAGGAATCACCTTCACCCATCATGACGCCTGAGTTGCGTCAGGCAATGGGCGATGCTTCGATAAGGGGCGCGCAATCGGTGGGTTATGTGGGTGCCGGAACAATTGAATACCTTGTTGACAAACACCTCAACTTCTATTTCATGGAAATGAATACGCGGATACAGGTCTAACATCCTGTAACCGAACTTGCCATGGGAGTAGACCTTATCAAGGAGCAATTGCGTGTTGCTGCCGGAGAGCAGCTCACCGTTAAGCAACACGATCCGCTGATGCATGCAATTGAATGCCGTATCAATGCCGAAGACTCCATGCATGACTTCAGACCATCGCCTGGCAAAATCGAATCGTTAAATTTTCCAGGCGGACCCGGCATTCGTATAGATTCGCACATTTATCAGGGTTACATCATCGTGCCGCACTATGATTCCTTGGTTGCCAAACTCATTTCCTATGCGCCCACACGAACCGAAGCCATAGCGCGAATGCGAAGAGCGCTCGATGAGTTTGTCATCGAAGGTGTGCATTCTACCATACCGTTCCATCGAAAGATGATGGATAATGCCGATTTTATTTCAGGGAATTTCGACACTAAGTATCTCGACACTCACGATTGGAAGAACTAATATGAACATTCCCAAAGACCTTAAATACACAAAGGATCATGAATGGGTCCGTGTTGAAGGCGACATTGGTACGGTAGGCATCACGGACCACGCACAAGGTGAACTCGGTGATGTAGTCTATGTTGATATTCCCAATACCGAGGCTACTCTCGAGGCAGGGGCTACCTTTGGCACAATCGAAGCGGTGAAAACGGTTGCCGACATGTATGCTCCCGTGAGCGGAACAATCACAGAAGTAAATAGTGTTAACGATTCACCCGAAGTGATAAACCGCGATCCTTATGGCAAGGGGTGGCTTATAAAAATCCGGCTTGCCAATACCTCTGAGCTCCAAGGACTACTCGATGCCGACGCATATAAAGCGCTAATCGGATAATATTCTCTGTTGTCAGGACGTTTCCATTTTGCTATACTGCATAATCTGTTCAACCAATACACAGCAACCAATGAGTCGCTTCCCAA
>JAGVJW010000219.1 GCA_020050895.1 bacterium
ACCAAGAAGCAGAGCGATGGGGGATCCCAATCACCCGATACGTTTGTACCGAGGTTTGTGAATGCACGGTACTACGTTCAGCGCGAACATTATGAGTGGGCACTCAAACCAACAGAAAAAGACAAGGCATCATTTATGCTAGAGAATTACATGCCCCTTATCGAACATGGAGTATTGGAATTTCTTGATGGACCTGGTGAGTTGTTTCCGGGTATCAGAGTCGACCTAACCCATGGCCATACACAGGCGCTGCAAATGGTAACGGTGTCGGACGCATCATCAACAGTTTTTTATCCGGCAGACCTCATGCCTACCGGGGCTCATATTGCCATTCCTTATGGAATGGGGTACGACAATTTCCCACTTACAACAATTGCGGAAAAAAAGATGGTCCTTCCGAGGATCATTGAAGAGCGATGGATCGTAATTTTTGAACATGATGCATTACGCGTCGGTGCAAGAATTTCTCAGGGGCAGAAAGGCCCTGTGCTCGAAGAATTATAATTGATGGTGGAGCAACACGTGACGTCCAGAGATACTAAAATTATTGACGGTGCAGAGTGGGTGCGTGTTTGTCGCAGCGCCGAAGTCAAGGAACACTGGGGTCATCGTGTAGACATTGATATTGAGTACGACGTCGCACTATTCCGTATCGACAGCATTGTGTATGCCGTGAGTAATATTTGTCCGCATGAAAAGCGTCCGATGATCAGCTCTGGATACGTTGAAAACGGCGAGATAACCTGTCCGGTTCATTGCTGGATTTTCGATATCCGGACCGGGCGAAAACTTCGGGAACACGTAGATTCAACTATGCATGCGGAAGGGGGAAGAGGGCTGCCGACGTATTCCGTTATGGAAATTGATGGATGGGTGTGGCTGCAACTGAATCTGTGACTGCCGAATCGTGTGCTTATTTAACAACGATTAGTGATACAGATGCCGCGGGGTTTGTAGGAGAGTCAGCCGGTGGATCCTGGCCAATCACTGTGCTGGGTTCAAACGTTCCAGACGACAGGTATTTGATGGTCCCAATAGTCAATCCGCGATCTGTGAGTAGCACCTGTGCTTCAACGAGAGACATACCTAAAACATCTGGCATCATTGTTGTTCCCGAGCCACGGCTGATAACAACACTAGTAGTACTCCCAGACGCAATGTGGGATCCACTTGGAACTCCCTGAATAATAATTCTATCGCGCGGAATGGAATCATTGTATTCATAGGAGATGTCGCCAAGCTGAAGCCCCTCCCTCATGAGTGTGAGACGAGCGTCGCGGATTGTTTTGCCGATGAGTGAAGGCATTCTCAGAGTTTCTATCCCACGGCTAACGGTGAGATACACACGCCGACCCTTTTTTACAGACGCAAATGCGTATGGCATTTGCGATATCACGTGACCCTTGGGAACAGTATCTGAGTATTGTTCTTTTGAATCCGTAGTAGCCAGTCCTGCTGCAGCAATAGTGGACAACGCTTCATCAATGTTTTTATCAACTACACTCGGAACGCGCACCACGTCACCGGCGCCGACAACCATCGGAAGTACAAACTGATCGATAATGATTACAATACAAAAGAATAGGAGAACAAACAGTCCGATAATAACCCCTAACTTTCGCCACGAGAGCGTTCCCTGTGCCATTTGATAATTTAACAATTGCCAACGATGAAACTCGAATGAAAACAGATCTATTTAAGAGCGACGGGCCCTATGTTGTCACCAGTCACGTCAATCCGGATGGCGATGCAATCGGCAGCGTGCTGGCTTTGTATCATTTTTTGACTGCCAGAGGCTCCGATGTCAGCATCTTCCTTCCCTCGCCATGTCCAAGAAACCTGCAATGGCTGCCAGGAAGCGAACACATTACTGTGTGGAGCAACGCCGACAGCGAAAAAAAGATTGTTGCAAATTCTGCCGTTACCGTGGTATTGGATTTAAACTCTTTGAATAGGCTTGAAAGCCTGGCGACATCCATAAAAGAATCGGGTGCAACGATAGTGAACATCGACCATCACATGCAGCCGGAAACTTTTGCACACATCCAAATTAATGATGAGTCGGCCCCGAGTACCACATACATGCTTGCAGACCTTCTTGATTTTACAGGGAGCGATAGCCAGTCGGCAATTGCAACGTGCCTGTATGTGGGGTTAATGACGGATACTGGCTCCTTTCGCTTCCCACGTACCGATGCAAGTGTTATGAGGCTAGCTGCCGACCTCATCGAAAGGGGTGCCGATCCTGTTAAATGCTATGAAATGATTTACAACGTTGAGAGCATTAACAGGACGCGTATGCTTGGACAAGCTCTTGCCAACATGCAACTGTATCACAACGGCAGGTTGTGCGTGATGACTTTAACCAGCGATGATTTGATGAAACATCAATGTACGTTGGAAGACACCGAAGGCTTTGTCCACCACACGTTATCGGTTCAGGGAGTACAGATGGGCGCTCTGCTTATCGAAGTACCGGGGACAATTAAATGTTCGTTCCGGTCTAAGGGTGAGGTTTATGTGCGAGACCTCGCAGCAAAGTACGGCGGAGGCGGTCATGTTTATGCGGCAGGTGCCAGAATCCCGAAAAGATTAAGCGAAGTAGTAGATCTCGTGGTCAGCGAGGCATCGACGCTAGTGTGAGACGGATGATATCTATTCCGGCGTCAATCAATTCTTCCGTCATGTTAAGTGCGGGACGAAAACGGATAGACTGCGTTCCAGATCCAACCATGAGCAACCCGTTATTATAAACATCTGTAAGAAACATTTTGCGTGCGTCGGAGCTTGGCATGTCGAACGCGCACATCAGCCCCCTTCCACGGGCATTAGAGACGTGCGTGGGAAACTCATTGCCAAGCTCAACAATTTGTTCAAGCAGGTATTGCCCCACTCGTGCAGCATTGCCTACCAAATCTTCTTCGCTGATGATTTCCAGGTACCGCGTTGCTCGCACCATATCGACGAGTGATCCACCCCATGTAGAATTGATGCGGCTGGAAGTGTGAAAAACATTCTCTGGTACGTCGTCGATTCTATCCGTAACGAGTATCCCGCACACCTGCATTTTTTTTCCAAAACACATAATGTCTGGCTGAACACCAACTGCTTCGTGCATCCACCACGAGCCAGTAAGGCCTACACCGGTTTGAACTTCGTCAAAGATCAGCAGTGCTTCATTCTCGTTGCAGAGAGATCTGAGGGCCTGAAGAAACTCAGGCCGAAAGTGATTGTCGCCACCCTCTCCTTGAATGGGCTCGATGATGATGGCAGCTATTTCGTCCGGATTAGCCCTAAACGCTTGTTTAATTTGTTCGATGCTTACCCTTTCGGCATTCACAACATCTTCGATTGCATCGTGCGTTTGAGGAAATTTCATGACAGGGGGCGATACTCGTGGCCATGGAAACTTAGGCCATAGTGCTGTCTTGGCAGGATCGGTGTTTGTAAGTGACATCGAGTATCCGCTTCTTCCATGAAATGCCCGCTCAAAATGTAGGATCTTCGTTCCCCTTGTCCCACCTTCACTCACTGCCGCAGCGCCTTTGCGGATCTTCCAATCCATTGCAACTTTCAGAGCATTCTCGACAGCCAGAGTGCCCCCTTCAATGAAAAAACCATACTTGAAGTGAGATGGTACTGCAAGCTCAAAGAACGTCTTTACAAAGGTCGCTTGCGCTTCGCTATAGATGTCAGAATTTGATGGCTTGTTCAGTGCCATCATACCAATGTGCTCTACAAATTCAGGGTCTACCATTTTAGGATGGTTAATGCCTATGGGCATCGATGCTATACACGAAAAGAAGTCGAGGAATTCCTTTCCAGATCGTGCATCCACAAACCAGGAGCCATGAGACCGATTTAAATCCAGCACATAATCGAACCCGTCTATAAGCATGTGCTTCCTAAGCTCGGAGAGCACATCGTCGGGTCCTACTGCAAATCGTGACTTGTAGGATAGATCTGTCATAGCAATTTTTGTCATGTATTTGATTAAAGGGTTCAGCGACAACAAATTTACAGATTAGCCCCCAGGAGGAGGGATGCCGGGAGGCATATGCTGCCGGGTAAGTTGCCGGGAGGCATATGCTGCCGGGTAAGTTGCCGGGAAAGATGCCAGGGAAGGTTTATCAAAAGACCCTTTAGTTGTGAACTTCAATCTATTGCGTTTTCGTTCGCAGATGAAAAATCGATCTGCATCATTACCCTGTAACCGCATATCGGCTGGAACCTGTCTGGAATGTTGGTTGTCTCAACACCGAAGATTGACTGTTTCCTTTTTGATTCAAGTCGTTATATTGTACGACTTGGCACGAAGGTGTCATGAATAGTAGCATAAGATCATCCACACGGGGATAGGAGTCACAATGGCAGCAGGCCCGCAAGAAAAGATGTCTAAAAATGGAATGCAGCACTACTTGCTGTTTTTAGCGTTTGTGGTCGTGTTTTCGTACGTTGGTTTTCAGTTTATAATTCCGGCAGCGGTGCAAGGAGCAGTGTTGGCGTTATTCAAGCCGCACGATGAGCGCCTTCGAGAGAACTTCGTGGCGATTGTGCCCAAGCTTCATGCCGTTAAAACGGACAATTTTAAAGGATCGTTGCCAGCCGGAGCGAAGCTTAAACCGTATATCAAAACCGATTACATTTTCGACTTTACGTCGG
>JAGVJW010000034.1 GCA_020050895.1 bacterium
TGACCCGATGGCAGCACTGAGACGTCTCCGGGCATACAGTCGAATTCATCTCCGTCGTCCATGAGCACTCTTAGAACACCTGAGATGTGATACTGAAAATGTGGCGCTTCGCAGCTTTTGGTTTTTGCCAGAGGCTGCACGGACTCGGACCAGCGCCACCCGGGCTCAAACACGGCACGTCCGATGACGGCACCGTCGAGATTCAACAGCTCCAACCGTCCCTTGGGAAACTCGCGAACCTCATCGGGTTTGTTAAAACTTTTTAGCTCTGCACTTTTCATAGTAACAAGCCCCCTTCCTGATGATGATTACTTCTCAGAAATGAAATGAAAGGCAAACAGATGTCCTTGATGGATTATGGGAACCAGTATCACGCTGGTGTCTATTGTCCCACCGGACTTTTTCTTCCATAAAATTTGAATTGTTGAACCAACCATTTTTTCCATGGCGTTTCGGTATGCAGTTACCAAGGTTGCCTGACTATTCGGAGCAACGAAAGCCTCGGTAAACGTCTCCGGAACCTGAGCCCATTCTTCAGGGCTGGAGTATTCCAGAAGGGCTGCAAACTTCTTGTTGCAGACTATGCAACCATCATCGAGAAATGCGTAAATAGCTTGACCCGATGTGTCGAATATTTGTTGTTGTTCGCTCAAAAAACTGCTTAACAACTCTGCGTGGTGCGCGTGTTCGTCCATGTTGCTCTGTTTGATTTTCTGGGAAGCAATGATAGATAATGAATGTTGTGCATACAAGTACGTACACAATTGTCTGATAGTACCTAAAAATATACCAATGGTATTTACAGGCTGTACTACGTGGATAAATGTACCTGGTATGATTGAAATACATGATTCCAACCGTAAGCGATGCAATTATTTTTCGATTATGTAGTAAGTTTTCGGTTCATCAACATCTTTCTCAAGTACCTTTTCGGATGGCAACTTTCATTGTTCGCGACAAGGCATACGACTGCTATATCGCCCTCACTCTCGATCTTATCGGTGGAAAATGGAAAACACTGATACTCTGGAATCTGCTGGATGGTAAGAAGCGGTTTGGGGAGTTGAGAAGACTTATTCCTAAATGCACTCAACGGATGCTCACCCATCAGTTGCGTGATCTTGAACGCGATGGGATTGTTAAACGAAAGATTTATCGGCAGATACCGCCGAAAGTTGAGTATTCGTTGACTAGAAGGGGCGAGACGCTTCGGCCCATATTACAGATGGCATGCAATTGGGGTACAAAGTGGGCTGACAATGTAAACTCGCTACCGCTACGTTCAGTCCAACAAACGGAAGCGAATAAAAAAAAGGCTGCCTTTTAAGACAGCCTTCTTCTGCATCTGAGGTTTCCGCCCGCCTCCAGACAGATTCAACTACATTGCTGCATTAGTCGCGGTGCCACTTCTTGAACACCTTCCAAGCCTTCTTCAATCCGTCGCCGATGTTGCCATGGTCGTTCTCGTCATCTGGATCCAATAATCTGTCGGCCGCTCTGAAGACTTTGGATGCATCAAATGTCCATTCGATTGCAGTTGTGCCTTCAGTGATTTCAAGATTTGGTTCGAATTCAAACCAGAAGTTTTCCGTCCAGTCTTGGGTGAACTGGAAGGCACGCGAAGTACTGTCGACGTATACTGTACCATCAACGATAATGGTCAGCCGATCCGGGAATGCAAATGGTCCGAATTCCGGATCTGCAGCATAATCGGCTGCCTCGCCAGGAGTGAACCGATGCATTTCCATTTTCATCTTGCGGTAGGACCCAACGGGAATCGCCGTGGTGAATACGATTGTCTGAGTGTCCGTTGTGTCGTTATTGAAATGAATAACGGTCGGACCAATCTTTACATCTTCAGCTTCGCCCGAAGTGTCGTCCTCAGATCGGTGAAGTTTGATACGCTTGATAAGAATTCGCACGCTGTCTACGCGAATGGAATCTATACCACTCCCGTTTTGTACAGCATCGCCTGACTTTGCAAAATTCGATGTGACGGTTTGGTTCGTCATCCCAGTCTTCATCTGCAGGTACGAACCATCTGTTGTGGGATTGTTAGTGTTTTCTGAGCATGACGCTACAATGAGCGCCAGTGCAATAAATCCTGAAAGGATCTTCAGTTGAGATTTCATTGTTCCTCCGAATATGTGATTGTTCATTTTATTTACTGGATAAGCCGTGTGTGCCTCACACCAATGCTATGGATAGAATCTGATTCCAACAGCTGCATCGAGTGCTGCTCCGAATCCGGGAACGATGCCGATGTTTGGACCCAGTTCAAGAAAAATTTCAAGTGGAGTTGCCCTGGGGATGATGTTTACGCCAACCATGACTCTGACGGCAACACCCAGACCGCTATCTCTGTAATACCACCGCTCACGGCCTCTGTTGTCTATGTACCAAACACTGTAGCCAGGCCTGCCAAACCCAAGTCCCAGACCAGGACCTGCGTATAGCTTGACTATTTGAGATTTGAACACATCCAAATGCCACACATAATCAAACTGTATTCGCGGCGATCCAAAGTATGACGCACCAAAATCAAACACCATGGCATTTTCGTTAGACACCCAATACTTTCCGGTTAGTCCTAAAGGGTCGCCAAGAATAATACCAAAACCAAATTCCTTTCCGCGTGGACCTTGTGCATTACCACTTTGTGTAGTTATAGCAACAATCG
>JAGVJW010000284.1 GCA_020050895.1 bacterium
ATTGGCGTGCGAGACGTTATTGCCATACATCACGCCGACACCGGTCAGCTCACAACGACGAGCCATGATTGAGACTCACTTTCAAACTGGTTTTTGAAACAAACAACAAAATTATGCACTGGTTTTACACTAAGCAAGGGGTGTGCCAAACAAGAACAGTTTTTGGGTTCAAAAGTGACGTGAAAGTTGGCGTAAATTAGCCGTTTGGTTACGAATGAACGTGTGAATACACCAGTTGTGAAACAGATTCGCGAGATGGATCAGGTAAAGCACAATTCCAAGGTGATCGCAATCCGCGGCGCCAGGGTAAATAATCTCAAAAATGTTGATGTAGATATCCGTCGGAACTCCCTTACGGTTATCACCGGACTTAGCGGGTCAGGAAAGAGTTCGCTTGCTTTCGATACGCTTTATGCTGAAGGTCAGAGGCGCTTTGTAGAGTCTCTGAGCGTATATGCCCGTCAGTTTCTTGACAGGATGAACAAGCCCGACGTTGATTCCATTTCCGGACTTCCTCCTGCAGTAGCAATCCAGCAACAGTCGTTCTCCAAAAACCCGCGTTCAACTGTTGCCACAACTACGGAAATCTACGATTATCTACGGCTGCTGTACGGTCGGATCGGAGTCGTTATTGATAAGGACAGCGGCGAAGTTGTGAGAAAGGATACACCTGAGTCTGTGTGTCAGCACCTCATCAGTGCAGGAGCCGGACAGCGAGCTTACATCATGGCTGCACTTCCAATCGAGCATGGGTCCTTGGAAGAAATCAAGGATGGACTTTCTGCACGTGGATTCACGCGGGTGGTGATAGGCAAGGATGATGTTCCACGCGAGCTAGAAGAGCTGACAGACCTACCTGAAGACGTTTCGAGTGTTTATGTGCTGGTAGACAGAATTATAGTGAAGAACACTGCGGAGGATATCAGCAGACTCACAGATTCTCTGGAAACAGCGTTTGATGTTGGAAGCGGAAGGATTGTTGCGCGTTTACTCGATCAGCCTACTGATGCCAGAGACACCTACTACTCATCAAAATTTGAAAATGCACGATCTCAAACGCAATACATTGAACCAGAGCCTCGGTTGTTTTCATTTAACAATCCATTTGGTGCTTGTCCAACATGTCAGGGATTCGGCCGAAGCGTTGGAATCGATGAAAGCCTTGTCTTTCCAGACAAAAACCAGTCGATAAAACGAGGCGCCATTCATCCGTTTCGCGGTGAATCGTTTGGCTCTCATCTCAGAACACTCATCAAGCTTGCACCACAGCTTGGCCTGCCAACGGACAAACCGTATTACACCCTTACGCCGGAGCAGCAAGAAATTGTGATGGAGGGTAGTGGTGAATACATCGGTGTGAATGGCTTTTTCAGGATGCTGGAAGAGAAATCTTACAAAACACACTATCGTGTTATGCTCAGCAGATACCGTGGCTATACACGATGCCGCGCATGCAATGGATCTCGTCTTCGAACCGCTGCTCGACAGGTTTTTGTTGGAGAAATAAATATTCCACAGATAGTCTCTTTAACTCTTGCCGAAGCTCGTGATCATTTTGATGCATATCAGCCTTCACCCCACGAAGAGCAGGTTGTGGGGCAGATCTTGATAGAACTGAGGCGCCGACTACATCTGCTGTGTGATATTGGATTGCACTACCTGACGCTCGACCGATTATCTCATACACTTTCCGGCGGTGAGTCTCAGCGTATAAATCTTGCTACATCTCTTGGCTCTGCTCTCGTAGGAACGTTATATGTGTTGGATGAACCAAGCATCGGTCTGCATCCGAGAGATACACAACGTTTGCTCGACATTCTCCATCGTCTTAAATCACTTGGCAATACCGTTGTTGTGGTGGAGCACGACATGGATGTTATTCGCACTGCAGATCAAATTGTAGACCTAGGACCGCTTGCAGGTGAACATGGTGGTCAGGTTGTATTCAGCGGTACCTTCGATGACATGATAAATAATGCAACTACGCTCACGGCCGAGTACCAGAGAGGCAGCAGACAGGTCTCCGTGAAGTCTGCGTTTAGGAAGGGTAATGGGCTTTCAGTTATTATTAAGGCACCGAGACATCACAACCTCAAAGGCGACGATGTTGAATTGCCATTAGGTAAGTTTATCGTAGTAACGGGCGTCAGTGGTTCGGGAAAGAGCTCACTGGTTCACGATGTTATTTACGCCGGTATTCAGAGGATTTATGGCGGCTACACTGGTGAAGTTGGCACCTATGAAAGGATTGAAGGACTTGCGAATATCACAGGTGTTGAAATGATCGACCAATCGCCCATAGGGCGCTCTTCAAGGTCGACACCGGCAACGTATACCAAGGTTTTCGACAACATCAGAGACATCTTTGCTTCAACGCAAGCAGCGAAACAATTGGGATGGGGTCCGGGATACTTTTCGTTTAACATTGCTGGCGGACGCTGCGAAACATGCGAAGGTAATGGTGTTGTTACTATCGAAATGCAGTTTTTATCCGACATTGAATTGCCATGTGAATCATGCAACGGCGGCCGGTACAAAAAGGAAATCTCGAATATTCTTTTTCGGGGGAAGAGTATCATCGATGTTCTGAACATGACGGTGGATGAAGCGCTGAGGCACTTTGATGGTATCAATCGTATAACACAGAAGCTCGACGTACTGCAACAGGTAGGGTTGGGATATATACACCTAGGTCAGCCATCTACACATTTGTCAGGGGGCGAGGCACAACGCGTAAAGCTTGCAAGCTACCTTGACCTACAACGCCAGAGCAATACACTATTTATTTTCGATGAGCCAACAACAGGCTTGCATATTCATGACGTATCAACTCTTCTTACCTCATTTGATAAACTTGTTGATAAAGGCAATACCGTTCTCGTTATCGAACATAATGTTCATGTTATGGCAGCCGCAGATTGGATCATTGATATTGGCCCTGATGGCGGTGAACACGGCGGTAGGATCGTTGCCACGGGTACGCCTAAGCAAGTAAGCTCGATGAATACTCATACCGCTAAGGCGCTCAATGCATTTTTTAGTGATAGAGCTGCGAGTATGCGACGAAAGCAATCTATTAAGGTAACAGAATGAGCCGGCATTCGTTGGTGAGACTAACGATTGCATTCATCTTTTTAGCGGTTGCACTCTGGTGGCTCTCGACAACAATTGACATTGGAGTTGTTGGATCTATTCTCAACCGCGTTGACATTCGATTTCTGATTGGCGCTATACCGTTTGTTCTGCTGTCGCATGTTGTCCGTACAATCCGCTGGCGACGCCTTCTACGGCATCTTCCCAACACTCCAAGCATCGCAACAGGATTCTCATCAATATTAATAGGCTATGCTGCCAGCATGATAATTCCCCGCAGCGGCGAGGTACTGCGGCCATACGTTCTGTCTCAGCGAACAGGCATCAGATTCCCAACAGTTCTCAGCACCGTTGTTCTTGAACGCATCATCGACGTCATGTCCTTGTTCCTGGGAATTGCCGTGCTCATTATCGTTAGAAGTGATCTGATTTCTGCAGCATTCCCAGGCATCTCGGGTACAAGAATTATTCTCTCGATTGCTATTCCACTGATCGGTATTTCTGTCGTTATTGGTACCGTTGCATTTACCAGAGTTGGTCCAAGAATTGTCAATGCACTAATGCGTCCCATTTCAAGTAAGGCAGCTGGCGTATTACAGAGATTGCTTGACGAAGTCAAGGTTGGAATGCAAGCAGTGAAGTCGGTGAGAACATGGTTACTGATTGTTTCGGACTCTGTAATTATGTGGACGTTATATGCAATTCCGCTCCTGTTTGCACTTCTTGCGATGCCGTGGGATAAGCATGAATTTACCTTATTAGATGGGGGAGTCTTACTGCTGATCACTTCGGTAGGTGTTACAATTGCACCTACACCAGGCGCTCTCGGATTCTATCAGGGTTTCGCTCAGACAGCCCTTATCCGGCTCTATGGCGCCACTCCCAATGAAGGCTTCGTGTTCGGTGTTCTTGCCTGGCTTCTTAATTACGGAACTGCATTTCTTGCCGGCAGCGTGTGTTTCCTCATTGAAATGAAGAGAGGGATACGTCTGCGTAATGTTAGCCGAGAAACGTAATTTTGTTATCTACCGTTTGATTAACCACTACATGCAGCATCATACTACCGACGTCATTGTTATCGGAGCCGGACCATGCGGTCTCTTTGCAGCTTTTGAGGCAGGACTACTTAAATGGCACACTCATCTTATTGACTACCTTCCCATGCCGGGTGGACAGTGTGCAGAAATTTATCCGAAAAAACCGATCTACGACATTCCTGGCCATCCAACCATTCTTGCTGGAGAATTGGTTTCTAACCTTCTCAAACAGATCGAGCCATTCCATCCAAAATTTACTTTAGGTGAGCGCGCAGAAGCTCTTGAGAAACTTAACGATGGATCGTTTAAGCTCACAACATCATCAGGCAACGTCATTGTTGGAAAAACAGTCGTATTAGCTGGTGGTCTGGGATGTTTTGAACCACGCAAACCCGCGATTGAGAACATTCTCGATTTTGAAGATCACGGTGTGGAGTATATCATCAAGGACCCTGAGCTGTACCGTGGTAAGAAGGTTGTGATAGGGGGCGGCGGAGACAGCGCCCTTGACTGGACAATACTATTAGCCGAAATCGCAGCAGATGTTACCCTTGTGCACCGTAGTAAATCATTCAGGGCTGCACCAGACTCCGTGGCAAAAGCTCAGCATTTGGCTGAGACCCATAAAATCCATCTTCTAACTGACGGGCAAGTGACAAACCTGCATGGAAACGGAATCCTGAAAGGTGTTACAATCACCTATACAAATGGCAACGCCGAACAGCTCAATACAGATTATTATTTGCCGATGTTCGGATTATCACCAAAATTAGGACCTATTGCTACATGGGGCTTGCAAATAGAGAAGAATGCAGTGACAGTTAACCCACAAACGTTAATGACGACCGTTGAAGGAATCTATGCAGTAGGGGACATCGCAGATTATCCCAATAAATTAAAGCTCATCTTATGCGGATTTCATGAGGCTGCTATGGCATTGAACAACGAGTACCAGCGGCTCCATCCGGAAAAGAAGCATGTAATGAAATACACGACA
>JAGVJW010000033.1 GCA_020050895.1 bacterium
CTCGACGAGTCGAACAGGCTTGCTGTCGAGCCATCGCATCTTGCTCGTAGACCTCGCGATAAAGGATACGTCGAATCCTCGCTCTAAAAGTATATCAACGACATGACTGCCAACAAAACCTGTTGCCCCTGTAACCAATACGTTCACACATTCTCCACGAATTGAACCCGAAAATACAACCTGCCTTCAGCACATTACCGAACTATGTGTTGAGTCGTGGATTTGTGGAAACGTCCATGCGTCATACTGATGTAATAGGATCCAGCTGGTAGTGTGTTCGTTGGAATAGTTAATTCATGGATTCCGGGACGGACTTTAATATCCTGATATAACAAGCGGTTACCGAAAATGTCTACAATTGAAATTTCTGTACGGTCGTCAGTTAGTGTAGCAAATTCCAATATTAAATTTTCGGAGCTGTATCTCGATTGGATTGAAGGTGTAATGCCCAGACTGATTACTTGAGTCTTTATCGAACAATCGTTGACAACTGTAACCATACCGTCTCTACCATCGGCTTCAATCCCTAAAAGATTGATGCTATCAATCTTGATTGGCGTTTGAGTTACAGAACCGAGATATGTCTTTGCGACAATTATTAGCAGCGGATCCGCTGCATCTATGGGCTGTGCTGCATCGATTGCCAGAGTAGCATAACCCGGAGAAACTTCCGTAACGGTACCACTGATACCGGCAACAACTTCTCTAACTGTAAATGGTTTTAGTATCGTGGCATCGTACCGCAAATCGATACTTCCTGATGTTACTCCGGCAAACGCAATCGAATTCGGAGCAAGCAAGGCTAAGGGAATGTCAACGTCTTCGCCAACTTGAGCGACAAGGTCTGTTGGAATAATGATTGTGATTCCTGTTACAACGGTGTCAGCTGGATTCGTGAACCCTGTAAGCTTAAACCGCACTGTGTCCGAACATATTCCACTTGTTCGAGAGACAACTTCAACCGTGTCGGCTCTGCTGGCGTCCAGATAGTCGTATGCAATTGTTATCACTGCCGAGTCACCGGCAAGTAATGTAGAGGGAAGTAGGGGATTAGACGTTTCTATGCGGAACGGCGATACCACACCATCGAGTGTATCGAGAACAATTGAATCGTCACCAACATTTGTAATCATAATCGATTGCTGAGATGATTGTGCCGGACCAATTGTACCAAAGTCTGTGGATGTGATAGATGAATAACGCAATCCACCGGTCTTCGCCTCGCCCTGCAAAGCGATGGTGACTGTATCCGAGCAAGGTCCTACAACGATGAATGCTGTATCGGTGTCGAATCCCTGAATGGTGGGTGAATAGGTGACTGTACAGGCAAGTGAATCGAGTAGTATTTGGCCTGCAGAGAGCGATAAGGTAAACGGCGGAGAGATGCTTACGCTTGAAATCAATGAACCAAGAGTGCCAGTGTCGCTGGCTTTCATCATGAACGTTGTAGATGTAGTCGAGTCTGCTGTGCAGAAGCGGACCTGCCCCATATCGAGTGCTGGAGTGCTGACGGTGTATTCGGGCTCGATAATTGATCCTGTTACCGTGATGGGAACCCTAAACTCACACAGGCCGCTAAGTAAGCTATCGGAAATTGTAAATGAACCGAATGCAACAGGCGTAACGCGAATTGCTACGCCATGAGTTGCAAATGGGGGAATGGTAATGGGCGTATCCGGCAGTTGAACGTTGCCGAATAGCGATCCTGCTACCACGACGTCGACATTCGTAACGTTGGTTACGTTAACGATAGTATCCACTGTTCCCTCGCATCCCAAAACGGATCCGAAATCGAGTGTCGACGTTGCTAAGGTAAACCGCGGCTGATACGCTGCAGCCTGCAGCGATGCTCTGAGTGTGTCGTCGCATACATCAGACTTGAACGGGAATGTGATTTCATCGCTGACTCCCTTGTCGAGATCGGGTCCAAGCGGACGATACTGAATTTTGATTTCGAATGATGTATTCGGCAAAATATCAACAGACTGAAACTGAGTAAGCATATAGAAAGGGGGCTTCACCAGTGGAGCCTTTATCGTAATTGTCGACGTTCCTGAATTAACTAAAATAAATGATGAATCTGGCCTGATATCGGAATTTGGGCAGGCTGTATAAACACCAAAGTCAATACCTGCCTTATTGATTGATGCTATCACCTGTGTTCGCGTGCCGAATAAAGAAATACTTTGAGTTACTGAGCACGGCTGAGCAGTAAACTCAGCGTTGCCTGACGTCGCTCCGGGTGCGGTTGGAGAGATCAATAGTCTGAGAGTCTGTCGGCCTCCGGGCTGAACAATGAATCCCAGCGAAGGCGATGCCAGAGCAAACCCCGAAGGGAATCTAGCCTTACCGATGGTAATTGGCTCTGCACCGTCGTTCACAATTTCCACCAGACCGAATGCCGAAGTCTCACACTGACTGATTGTGTCGAAAACAACTGTTGCCGGTTCAAAATGAAATCGAACATCAGTTAGCTGTATTGTCACATAACCTGAAATGCCCGGACACCCCTGTTGCGATGCTGCTCTAACCTGGTATATGCCCGGCTGCGAAGCACGATATGCTTTCGATGTTGCTCCAGTAATGATAACGCCGTCCCTCAGCCATTCATAACCGGATGCCTGAATTGTTGTTGAAAGAGTGATGGTGTCACCCGGGCATAGCTTCTGAATTCCCTGAGGAGAAATATCCACTATTGGCGAAGGCAAGAACGTGACCTCGATTGGTGCTGATTCCGCAAAACATCCTCCCACGGAAGAAATTCTCAATTTGTACGTGCCTTGATCCCGAACCACGATTTGTGTAGTGCCTGCAACCTGAATTACAACACCGTCGCGCATCCACTCATAGTTATCAGCCGTGTCTGCCGTTGCCTTGAGCGTAACAGTGTCACCCGGGCAAACCGAAGTTCGCGAAACGGTGATTGTAGGAGTATTTAGTATCGGCTTGCTAATAGATATTGACTGTGCATAGTTTTCATTGTATTGTCTACCTCGCGCCGTGCTATCGAAAGTCTGATTCAAGGACATCTTCTGATCTGCGGTAAATCTGAACCCATAAACACGGTAGGTATAGTTGTAACCGCATAGCAGATTGGATTGGTCGGTATAGTTTGATCCTAGTTTTGTAGACTGAATTGCAATGACGGTTGCAGATCCAATTTTCTGTCCAACTGTTACGATTGCACCGTCGCGTATCGAACCAGAATTAAACTGTGTAAAATCAAGAGTATCTCTCAGGATAACGTAGCCCGTAAGCTGATCGTCGGGATACGGATCAACGAGTGGCGTCCAGGTAAACACATGTTTGTCTGATTGA
>JAGVJW010000256.1 GCA_020050895.1 bacterium
AAAATGCATCTGTGAGGAATTCTGGTTTAATGAGATCGCTGGTTGTGTTAACAACAATGATGATGTCGGGATTCAATTCCTGAGCGGCTGGCACCGGGATATTGGCAACGAGACCACCATCAACCAATACTGAATCTCCAATTCGAACCGGTGCATATCGTAAGGGGAAGGAAGCACTAGCCCTCATGGCCATGCCCAGATTACCATAACGCAGCGATACCCACCGCCCATCTGCCAGGTTTGTTGCAACGGCACGAAACCGACAGCGAAGCTTGTCGAAATCAGTGACTGAATTGTACGGACTATGCCACAGCATTTCCTGCAGCGTACTTGATATCCGTGCGTTGCCGCTTAATGACTCTGGTGGGAGAAAACTGAAATCTCTGAAGCGGAAGGTGACAAAACTCCTGTCGTCCTCCTGCTTGCGCATAAAAAACAATGATTCGCGTTTTGTATCATCGCTTAGCGACAGAACTTCATTCCAATCCACTGCCCGGAACATCGAGTCGATTTCATCCGGGCTCAGACCGGATGAATATAGTCCGCCAATGATTGCGCCAATACTCGAGCCAACGATGATGTCGGGTTGAATCCCTTGCTCCTCCAAAGCCTTCAACACACCAATCTGAGAAATTCCCCGAGCACCGCCCCCTGTTAAAACCAATGCAATGGTAGGCTGCGCAAGTGCTGCATTAGCAACAAACAAGGAGAGAGCGAGGCTTAAAGTCAGAAGTGCAAAAACTTTTGAACTCAGATGTTCTTCTACAATCATTCTTGCCTTATTGGTCCATCGTATGCGAAGAGCGTAAATCAACGGTTCGGATACAGACTATTCATGATCGGCCCTGTATGCTTCCTGCATTGCGAGGAAGAGCGCCCTGTGACGGTCTTCCAGTTCAATTCGATTAATGGATGCCTGAACTGCTAAATCTCTTGAACCTTCGTGAGTAAATATATCGTTGCATCGGCCGCTATTTATTGCATCAACGATAATTTTCGCCGCACTATCGGCTGTGATGAGTTTAAACAATGGAGCAAGCATCAAGCCCTGCTCCCGTGCAATCACTCGCGAACGTGGAATCGCTTTTGCATACAGTGTATTGATCGATCCGCCCAGTGTGACGTTGCCCCAATCTGTAATTACCCCGGCAGGGCAAACAACCGTTGCGTTAATGTCCGTACCCATCAGTTCTGTTCTGAGCGCCGCTGTAAATCCCACTGCAGCATGCTTTGCCGCAACGTACGCAGCATTATAAGGAAATCCTATTGTTCCGGCAGTGCTGGCAATGTTCACGATATGACCGCTGTTGCGATGGCGCATGTGGGGAAGGACTTCGCGTGTTAACCAAAACATGCTGTCGACGTTGACTGCAAAAATTTCGTGCCACATCTGCGTTGTAGTGTCTTCGATCGATGCATAGTTGCCCCTTCCCGCATTATTGATAAGGACATCAATCCTTCCATATTCCGATATGACGTCTAGGATCAGCTGGATACATTGATTTTCAACCGACACATCGGCATTGTAATTATGTATAGGAAGTGCTACCTGACGTCGGGATGCACCTATCACCGTTGCCCCTCGGTTAATAAACTCGCTCGCAAGGGCAGCGCCCAAACCGGAACTCGAACCTGTAACGACTACTATCATCAAACAATCCTGAACTGCTTGTACACTCTGTGGTCTGATATGTCTGTACACGAGACCGATTGCACGTCTGCACCACGCGGCCCCTGACGCAGCACCATCTCCAATTCGGTAAGCGCTTCTACTGAACCTTGTGCAAGACACTCCACATCGCCTGAATCCATATTGCTCACATATCCATTCACATTCAATCGAATGGCATGGTGCAGCACAAACCGCCTGAATCCAATACCCTGCACACGACCCTTAAGAATGTAATGCACTGTAGACATGAGATTCAGGTCCTCCTGTCTAGTGTTTATTAACAATGTTTACTGTTGCCTGATCAGCAGGCGTTATCAGCACATCCTGTATGGCAACGTGCCTGGGTCTGGTTGCCACGAAATACACAACATCTGCTACATCCATTGCAGAGAGCGGTGTGTAGCCTTTATACACAGTTGAGGCGCGCTCTTTGTCGCCGCGGAATCGCACTTCCGAAAATTCCGTTTCAACAAGACCCGGATCGATGTTGCAGACTCTAACTCCGGTTCCGTTGAGATCTATTTGCAACGAATCGCTCAACATCTTTACGGCTGCCTTTGTTGTACTGTAAACATTACCGCCCCGATACGCCTGTCGTCCGGCAATAGAAGCAATATTTACCACGGTTCCGCCGCCCCCTTTCACCATCATCGGAATAATCTCTCTCGATATGTTAATTAGTCCTTTGATGTTGGTGTCAATCATTTCGTCCCAATCCTCATAACTGCCTTCATGGAAAGGGGCAAGACCACGCGACAAGCCGGCATTATTAATCAGAACATCGATATGTTCTGTATTAGCTGGCTCATGCCACCGACCAACAGCTTGCTGAACAGCAATGCGATCTCGTACATCAACACCCTGAACAAGAACGCTGTCATGATGACCCGTTGTATCGGCTAAACGCTGAGCGATTGAGTTCAACCTATCAATCCGTCGAGCCCACAGTATTAGTTTGTGGCCACTACGAGCGAAAACATCGGCGCACGCCTCTCCGATACCAGAAGATGCACCGGTAATGAGAACAGTTAAGGTATCCATCAACTAAATTTACGAATGACTGCTTCGCCCCCTCTCTCCAAAGAATCGCTGAAATTCAGATTCCCCGACGTTGCCGAAACTGTTCTTGATGATGGAACTCCTTTATATGTAGTCGACAAAGCAGGCGAAGACGTTGTCACGTTTGGCATCTATCTACGCGCTGGATCCGCTCACGACGTGCGAGCGGGCGCCACAGCATTCGCTGCTGAGATGCTTACGCGCGGTACACTCGACCGAGCAGCTGAAGAGTTCGACGAAACGATTGAGGGACTCGGCAGTTCCATCAGAAGCACATGCGACCGGGACACGTCTACAGTACATGGTGTTTCTCTTAACGAACATTTTGAGGAAACTGCACGGCTGGCTGCTGAGTGTTTATTACGTCCAGCCTTTGGCGACCGCGAAATGAATACGATGCGGCAGCAGTTCATCACCGAAGCACAAATTGATCAGAAAGATCCTGAGTGGCTTGCAACGCAGGCGTCAAACCGCGTTTGTTACAGAGGGCATCCGTATGAGCGGAGGCGTAGAGGCACAATTGCAGACATGAGCTTAATGATGCAGGCAGACCTTATCACTGCACATCAACGCATTCTAAGCGCACCACGCTGCATTATTGTTGCCGGATCCGTTAGCACAAACGAGGTGCGTGCAATGTTTAACGAACACCTTGGCAGCTTGTCGGCGGTGAATTTCAATCCAACGCTTGGTCTGGCACACATGTCGGAAAACTCAGGATGCCTTGCCGTCAATGCCGAAGCTGTTCAAACAGCATTTCGAATTTCGATGCCTGGCATTGAGCTTGGCAATGCCGATTATCCCGCGCTTCAACTCATCACCGGAACCCTTGGCGGTTATACGCTTGCAAGGCTATTTTCTGTGCTTCGCGAACAAAAAGGGTACACGTACGGTGCGTATGCAGTGAGCAACGTGAGACCGTGGGCTCAAACAATCGACATCGTCACGAGTGTTGGCAATGAATTCACTGCCGACACTTTACAAACGATAGCAGACGAAGTAAACAGGATTGCTTCTGAACCAATTAACAGTGACGAATTGGAAAATACCAGGCAGTACATCCTGGGGACATTTGCACGCACCAACGAAACACCTCAGCAGACTGCAGGGCTGTTGTGGACAACACTCCTTCATGGATTACCGCGGGATTTTTTCCAGGGACACATTGCAGCCCTTCAACAACTGACTCCCGACGATTTATTGCCAGTCCAAAAGCGTTATTTCGACAAAAGCCGGTGGGCTATTGGTGCATCAGGTATCGAAGATGTTGTCTTGCCTGCACTCAAAATGCACGTGCACGATGTTGAAACTATGCATATCTGACTTCCAGACATTTCCTTTGGGGTATCGATGATTTTCGGCGTCGATGTTCGACTCTTGCTGATAGGATTAGGTCTTGTGCTTGCAACAGTTGCAGGAGACCCGTTTGCTGTATTTGACGCATTTCAGAAGGCATTGGGAAGGGGCGACATCATCGGTCCGATATGCACAGCAATGGGATATGCATTTGTCCTCAAAGCGTCGGGCTGCGATGTTGCAATGGTAAAAATGCTTACTAAACCACTCCGTCGGTATAAATGGGCTTTGATACCCGGTGGAGTATGCATCGGCTTTGTTACCAACATGGCAATCACCAGCCAGACGGCATCGGCTGCAGCACTGGGTCCAATTCTTGTGCCAGTCCTTTTGGGTGCCGGCTACTCACCCATGGCAGCAGCGGCAACACTATTGGTTGGTTGCAGTGTTGGCGGCAATCTCTTCAATCCCGGAGAGCCCGATGTTGTTGCCATACAAACATCAACCATGGCTCCGGTAAGCAACGTGATGGGAAGTATGTTAACACCGAATCTGATCTCACTCGTTGTTGCAACTGTTGTACTAATGATAGTAATAAGAAAAGTTAGTATATGGTCGGAAGAGGGCAACACCCAGGTTGACGACGCCGATATGTCTTTTTCTCTCCGTAAGGCGCTGTTGCCTCCGCTTCCAATTATCATTTTGTTGCTTTTGCAGCCCTCGATAAATCTCATTCCATCGTTATTCGAACGTTATCCTCATGGCTTGTATGTGTCGATGGTGATGTTGGTATGTTCTGCGCTTGTGATGATGGTGACGAAGACAATGGCAGTAGTTGACTTCTTTGAAGGAATGGGGTATGCAATGGCAAAGGTTATAAGTCTGATCCTCGCTGCATCATGCTTCATTGGAGGTCTCGCGGCTCTGGGTGTTGTTGAGCATTTAGCTGGTGCATTGGGAAGCAATCAGTCGCTTGCAGCGGTTGCAAGCCCCTTACTAACATGGGGACTTGCCATTCTGGGAGGGAGTGGCACAGCACCGTCGGTTGCTTTCGCACAGGCTATGCTGCCATCAATCTCAAAATTTAATGTTCAGGGAGCAGTGGATATTGGTGTTGCAGGTGCTATTGGTGCAAGTGTTGGGAGAACAATGTCGCCAGTTGCAGCAGTTGTTCTCTTTACAAGTGCATTAGCAAATGTGCCTATTCAACAACTTGTAAGAACAGTTGCATTGCCGATGCTTGCAGCGTTAGCGTCAATTGTTCTTTACGGTCTATTTTCGTAGCCCCATGAGCAACATTTATGCAGACTATGCAGCAACAACTCCACTCGACAAGAGAGTGCTCAGCCGCATGATGCCGTATCTGACCGATGTGTTTTACAATGCTTCAAGCACTCATGCAGGGGGCTTGCAGGCTCAGCAGGCAATCATGAAAGCACGTATGGACGTTGCACGCCATGTAGGAGCAAGGATGAGCGAGATTGTTTTTACCTCTGGTGCTACAGAGGCAATCAATCTTGCCATGCTGGGGATTGCCAGAAGACTCCAGGGTTCAACGCGTCGAAAGGTTGTTACTGTTAAATCTGAGCATACAGCAGTATTGGATTGCGCTGAACAATGTGGGCGTATGGGGATGGATGTTATTTATCTGGACGTAGATTACAACGGATTGGTTGACGTCCAACAGGCACGCTCCGTTGTTGACGACGTTACCGCAGTGTTCTCTGTAATGTTGGTAAACAACGAAACTGGTGTTATTCAGGATTTAAAACCTCTTTCAGAACTAGCACATAGTGTTGGAGCATTGTTTATGACGGATGCAACTCAAGGCTATGGCAAACTACCTATCGATGTTGATGATATCGGAATTGATTTAATGACATTTTCGGCGCACAAGATATATGGTCCGAAGGGCGTCGGAGCATTATTCCGCAGAACACATGGCGATGTGAAAATTGATCTCGAGCCTATTCTTTTCGGTGGAGGACAGGAAGGCGGCATTCGCAGCGGAACATTCAATGTTCCCGGTATTGTGGGGTTAGCTGAGGCTGGCAATATTGCTTACGATGAAATTGAGCAAGAATCTATTCGTGTGGCATCGCTTCGCGACCGGTTCGAACATGCATTGGTTCAGCTTGGAGGTGTTGCAGTTAATGGCGCTGAAGCGCCGCGTAATTACAACATCAGTAACGTAACGTTTGCCGAAATGGACAATGAAAGATTACTCTTCGAACTGCCGCACATTCTTTGTAGTAAGGGCAGTGCCTGCACCAGCTCGAAGACTCATCCGTCGCATGTACTCTCTGCAATGAGCCGCTCAGATGAAGAAGCAAGCCGAACTCTGCGGTTTTCGTTTGGACGTTTCACGACGGATGAAGAAATAAACACCTTGGTACAAGACTTATCGGCTGTTCTCGTCACCGCCTAATCCCCAATTATCAATCCCCCAATAATGAACGACGTTGAAAAAATTCAGCAGCTTGCTGCAAATATCAATCAGGTAAAACGTGAAATAGGTAAGGTCATTATCGGCCAGAAAGAAATCATAGACCAGTTACTGATAAGCCTGCTTGCACGGGGACACTGTCTGCTGGTTGGCGTTCCAGGGCTGGCAAAAACGCTCCTCATACGCACTCTGTCGTCGTCCCTGGATCTCACATTCTCGCGCATTCAATTTACTCCCGACCTTATGCCGGGCGACATTACCGGTACCGAAGTCATCGAAGACGATCGCTCGACGGGACAAAAAGCGTTTCGTTTTGTTAAGGGACCTGTGTTTGCAAACATTGTGCTGGCCGACGAAATCAATAGAACGCCACCTAAAACGCAGTCTGCACTACTCGAAGCCATGCAGGAGCACAGCGTTACTGCAGCGGGTACAACGTATCATCTCAACGAGCCATTCTTTGTTCTTGCTACGCAGAATCCGATTGAGCAGGAGGGGACGTATCCATTGCCAGAAGCTCAGCTCGACAGATTTATGTTTAACCTTCTTCTGGATTATCCAAATTTCAGTGAGGAGATGGAAATTGTACGCTCCACAACTGTAGAGCAATCACCCGATGTTAAGCACGTGATGAATGCGCACGACATCATTGAAGCGCAGAACCTTGTCCGCAGGGTGCCTGTTGCCGATAACGTTATCGAATTCGCCGTCAGCCTGGTACACTCCAGCCGTCCGGGCAATGGTTCGCACAAGATTGTAAAAGATTTTATCTCCTATGGGGCAGGTCCGCGTGCTTCGCAATATCTCATCCTTGGAGCAAAAGCGCGTGCAGCTCTCAGCGGACGTGTAACACCAGAAATAGCCGACGTTAGGGCCGTTGCTCTTCCTGTGTTACGTCACCGCATAGTAACTAATTTTAATGCCGAAGCCGAAGGTGTAAACGCCGATTCAATCGTAGAAGAGATTGTTAGCCAAAGTTCACATCGTCCGGTCGTGTAAAAATCTTCCCACTGTTTGCCAATACGTTGCATGTCCAACTGAGCGCACATCAAGGTGGTGCGCCCCCTTCACGATGTGAAATTCAGAGATGCCTGGTACAAATGCTGCTTCGATGCGCCTAGCATGTTCAAGGGGAATTCGTTCATCATCGCCTCCGTGGAAATGGAGAATTGGCTTCGTGATGGAACGCGCCGATACCTCCGGTCTCACGCTATCAATTCGAAAGTCGGCGATACTTTCAGCGCGTGAAAGTGATTTGTTGATTACGTTGGGGAAATAAAATCCACTGTAGCGTACCGAGTATTCTTGAGCTACATCGCGGAGTGATGCAAAGGGGCATTCCACAATGCCAAAGGCAATTCGAGAATCATACGCCATAGCTTGCAGTGCAACGGAAGCGCCGAACGATGAACCAAAGATTCCAATATGCGTTTGGTTAGCCCCCTTCGCAATGAGCCATGATATTAATGCGCTAATGTCTTGTTTTTCACGATAACCATACGTGCAGAACATACCTTCGCTTGCGCCGTGTGCTCGCATGTCGGCGAGGAAGACATCGTAACCAAGGTTGCGGAATTCATCAGCCGTAGCTATCATCGATTCCTTGTTATCTGCAATGCCGTGGACCACAATTACCGTCCCGAGGGCGGGGCGTTGCAGCGTCTTCCGATAGAGACACGACAATTGCGTAGAGTCGTCGACACTCACCATTATTGTGCCTTGTAATTGTTCCGACTGTTTCCTGTACGGCTCTATCAGGGCATACGGCAGCACTCCATCCACCACCAGGGGTTCAAGCATAATCACAATAAACGAGATTATGCCAACTGCCACCAACCACGCATTGATTTTGTTCATAAGCTGATTGCGTGAAAACGTTTGGCAAGTCGCTACATTTTTATACGCTGCCCCATAATTTCGGTAAACCTTTAATCTTGATTATGTACCAACTTCATTATCGTCGGTCTGCCCCTACCGTTCGCCAGTCTCGCATGTTTGGTTTAAATGCAGTCGCACTCATCTTCACTCTGATGTTCGGCTGTTTTCTTTTACCTGTGAGCTGTTTTGCTCAGGTAATTTTGCCGTTCGACATCTTGCCATACCAGCATGTAGACACAGTAGTAAATTTGTTTAAGGCAAAGGCAATTGACGCAGGAATTGTAAGGAATCAGGAAGGTGGGCAGGAAGTCCGTGCAACAAAGGTTGAATGGAAAGATATTGAATTCGACACCGTGATAGTCTCATTCACAGGTCAGCCCGAAGAGGTTACACAGATATCTCTCGTGCGTGCATGCGAAGAGGACGAAGTTGAAAAGGCTACTGAGAAGCTCATAACCGATATTTCGGAACTGTTTGGAGCCCCTACCGAAGATGCCATGGACTATGCGATATGGTCGAGAGGAATCCGCCAGATGATCTTTCTCGGCCGAAGGGAAGACAATCAGTCTATTGCTGCATCATTCGATGTCGAAGCAGCGCTATACCGCCGGCCCAGCACAGACGCCTACTGGCCGTATCAGATTCCCATCGATGCGTCGCGTGATGAAATCGAACGAATCGTCACCGCAGCTTGCTCGCGTCTCATCGAGAGAGACGACATGTTCATCAGCACAGCGGGCTGCTTCTGGTTGGGCATTCGATCTCGGAAAATGATTATCTGGAATGATGAAGGGGGCTTGATAACGCAGATCGAAGCGCGCTTCGATCCTGCCAGGGAATCGGAAGTACGAGATGCAATAGTAAAAAAGTATGGCAAGCAAACGGCGTCAGACGATACCGGCTCTTCGTGGCATTTCGTCGGATCGTCCGACGCAGTGCGTCTCGAAAAACAAGACGCCGATCTTGTTGTGCTGATCGATGTTCTGGCGTTGGAGCGTAAGCAGTATGCCGAATAGGTTTGTAGGCTGCCACGAGCTTGGATTGTTGCTGGGAAGGATATGAAAAACCACCATGCCGGGTATCAAGAGATACCCGGCATGGACGTGGATAATATAATCACTCGTCAAAGGGAAACCATTATCCAGTCCAAACATACGCCGACGTAGAAGCTGTCCTGTTCAGACCAACCATTTATCGATAGCATTTGAAAAGACAGCTTTTTCATTTTGTATTTCACATAATGGTTGTTGATTCTTCACTTAATCGAAGAGGCTTGGCAATGATCCGAACGAGTTGTTTTGTAGCAAAAGTGACAATAGTCATCGTCTTACTGTTTGTAGGATTTGAATCTGCGTCGGCATACGTATATTACCTAATTGGGAAAAGATCCTTACCTGGTTGCGATTTCGATGCAGCGAATACGTGTGTTGTAAAAGTTGAGGCGCCAGGGCCAGAAGAGCCCGTAAATATTGTTGGGGAGGCTAACATTGATTACAGCACATCTACCCAGGTTGGCAGCGTGCTATTCATGGCACTTCCAACAGATGCGCAGCAATTCAGGTCTACATACGGGTTTACAATGGTTACAATTTGGTACACAACTGATGGTAGTCCGTGCCCAATTCCTAATCCCTGAAAGTGATTTTGCTAAATAGTAAACACTCATTTTGTATAAGTGTGGTTCTTCTGGCAGCGCTGGTTGTTGTTTTCACAACAGCCATCGCTGCCAATGTTGAGAATACGCCACAGATCAATCCGACGTATAGCGTTCGCATGAGCATCTCTTCCTCTGCATGCATTCGCTGCATGGCAGGCACACTGTCGATCGCGCAATCGCAGCTGGGAGCGCTTCGTAACAGATGTCGCTTTTATGTGAACTCGAACAGCCCGACCGCAACCAGAGAGATTCGAAGTGTTGTCAGTGACACATCGGTCGTGTATATAAACACCGCAAGTATCGCACAGTTCCGCAACGACACAGCTGAAGTTTTTGTCAACGGATCTGAAACTTTAATTGCTGTTTTTAAGTTGCCAGAGCAACATCAGCACATTCTCAATTTCATCGACTCCATCGATGCCGAGACTACGATTCGCTCAGTCGACACTGTACACTATGCGCAGCGCATTCCTATTAATACTCACATCACCTTCGATGAGAAGGCTCGCGTGCATGTGCACGACGATGGGCGAAGCGTCAGCATCGCACTCAAGGATAGAGCCCTCGTCATCTCACCGGACACCGTTACAGTACTTCCGCAATACTTTAAGGTTTTGCCAGATTCGCTCAAGAACTCACTTATTTTACCGCAGAGTACAACAGTTGTGTCACCGAAGCGAGTTCTATACCGTCTCGTCAGTGCCGATGATCCCATCGACACCGTCATCAACAACGAAGAA
>JAGVJW010000220.1 GCA_020050895.1 bacterium
CCAGGTTGTTGGGAAAACTGCCCTGTTCGAAGCTGCTGAATCAGGGGGTAACCCATTCGCTAAAACAATTTATCAAGAGGATCCCACTAATTTCAATGGTGTTGATCTTTTCGATGTTGATGCCGATGGAGTGGACGACATTCTGATGCTTGCAGATTCGGGCGTGAAAGTAATGTCATATAAAAATGGCGCCTTCCAATCTATTGGGTTTGCGCGTAATACATCGCCCCCTGCCGAAAGTAATACGGAAAACCGCATTGACGAGTTCAGTGTTGCCGTCGGTGACTTTGATGCCGATGGAAATGTTGAAATTGCTTTTAGTGATACTGATGGAGATCTAATTATCAGTCAATATGCCGACGGCAAGTTCACTACAGAATACATATACGAAGGTACTGGCGAGGGAGGATCCGGATACGTGGTGTCGGGCGACGTAGACAACGATGGAATGCCGGATATTGTCCATGGTGTTCCCGATTCTGTCCAACCAAATACGCAGGGTGAATATGGCAGACAACTTTGGACATATCGCTTGTTCAAATCAGTCGGTGCTAATAAATACGATGTTGCCTGGGCAGATTATTTCTTTGGCGTTCAATACGGTATTGGATATCGCAATGGAGTTGGTACAGGACAGATTGATATGCAGGGAGGCCAGGAAATTATTATCTGTGTATTTCCCCGAGTGTATGTGTTCCGATGGAAGAATAACTCTATCCAACCTATTTACTATCAGCCCGACGCTGTCTCTCCGCGGTTTCTGACGTATGATTTCGACCACAACGGTGTAAATGAACTTGGCTTTGGAAAAACCGAACCAGAACTGGGCTACATGACGGCGTTTCAATTCGTCGAATACAATGCTGACGATAGCCGATTGCCAACACCGAATGGCGTACGCGCCATTTCGACAAGCGATACTTCGGCCTACCTTACATGGATGCCTGTGCCCGATGCAACCGCCTACCACGTATTTATCACAACTCCTTCCGATGGGCTGTTTATGGTTGTTGACACAGTGACTGTATCTTCATTTACATTCGATACATTGCAGACCAAGGACGAGTATTCGTTTCGAGTTAGTGCGATTGCACCCGGGAGCGGCATTCCCGAAAGTTTTCGTTCTGCAATTGTCACCGTTAATGCCGGCAGACCTTACAAGCCAATTCAAATACAACCATCCACTGCTACACGACAAGAATTTGCAACAGGTATTTCGATCGCTGTTCGATTCAATGGACCAATGTCCGAGCACTCCATCGAGCCAACAAAATTTATCATCCTCGATGCTGAAGGAAATATCGGCGCTATTGGGTCGAGTGCAACCTTGGCAGGCGACAGTACTATCGTTGTAAGTTTCCGAGCTACGGCACTTACGGGTGATTCATGCACCCTGTTCATTGGTTCACTCTACAACAAGCGCGATATTCCAACACAATCCGCTCAGTTCGCAATAAAGATCGTTGCCGACACCAACCAAGCCGAAATGTCGCTGGAGAAACTCGTCGTGATCAACAACACGGCAGTTGTGCTTACCTATTCAATGCCGGTCGGTGCAAGCGCAACAGAGTTATCGAATTACTTACTTAAGCCAGTTGGCACAATCGCAAGCGTTACTCCGGTAGACGATAAAAATGTTGAGATACGGTTTGGCGCAGAACCACCTCTGGCAGCTCTTGGAAATTTGTATTCCATCACTGTTTACAATGTAATGTCTGTATCAGGAATACCTATAACGAAGGGGGCAGGCAATACGTTAGCATTCGTTGTTACCGCCGATGAATTGGATAACGTATTTGCATTTCCTCATCCCGTGCGAATTGGTATAGATGAGAGTGTAACCTTCGGGAATCTCACGCAGGCGGCAGAGGTTGAGGTGCTTGATCAGAGATTTTCAACAATTATTCGAATCAAAGAAATCGATGGGAATGGAGGTGCACGATGGGACTTGCTTGATGCCTCCGGAAAGCAAGTACCTCCCGGCATGTACTTTTACAGAGTTACCGGAACAGATGCATTGGATTCGAAGAAGGAAAGCGGTTTGTACAAGCTCATGATTGTGCGATAAGCATCGAGCGCACACCGCCTGCATTGCCATTACTAAGGACAACGATTACTGCATCGTCGGCTCGAACAATACTTTCCAGCCACATCATTACCTCCCGGCCCCATTCCGGATCACTGCCTTTGTTTGCCGGAATGTTGAATGTTTTAATGCCGCGATGCTCAAGATTATTAGCAAGCAACTCCGTATCGAGTCGTTCTTCGGGTCTGTAACGCTCAGGTCTGTTAAGTGGGCCAATGCAAACACTATGTGCGCCGGTAAAGCATTCTGCAAGTTCACGCTGAAAGAATGATCGCGTTGTAGTATTTGAGCGCGGCTCGAATACAGCGTGAATATGCTTTTCGGGAAACTGCTGTCTCAGTGCTGCAAGTGTGGCAGCTATTGCAGTCGGATGGTGGGCAAAGTCGTCGATGACAACGTTATTCTTAAAAAATCCAATATTCTCCATTCTGCGTTTGGGCGGTCTAAACGTTTGCAGGGCATTCTGCTGTTCTTGCAGAGTGAGACCTACAAACGACGTCGAAGCAACTGCCATAGAAGCATTTCTGATGTTATGCAGTCCGTTCATACTCGATTTAAAAGTCCCATAGGTTTGCCCGTTTCGCTTAAGCGTCCACATTGATTCAGTCTGCGATCTTTCAAGATCCGTAATCCGCCAATGTGCAGTGTCAGCTAATCCGACGCTTTCCACTGGTGCGTTTACCTTAGCAGCCACACGCATTGCTAGAGGATCATCGGAGTTGACAAGGATTAAACCATTCCGCGGCACTATTCTCAGCAGGTGATCGAAGGAAGTAACAATATCTTCAATATCGCGGAAGATGTCTGCGTGATCAAATTCAATGTTGTTAACAATTGCAACTGTCGGTCTGTAGTGAATAAATTTACTACGTTTATCAAAAAAAGCAGTGTCGTATTCATCGCCTTCGCAAACAAAGACTCCTGCACGTGTATCATGAACTCGTTGCGGAGTAGGGATGCAACCCGAAGAATGGCCCCATGGTACGCCCCCTATCAAAAAACCTGGTTCAAATCCGGCTTGTTCCAGCAGCCATGACGTCATGCAAGCAGTCGTTGTTTTGCCATGTGTCCCGGCAACTACTAATGAAGTATTCCAGCTGATAAGCATTTTGCCAACCAACTCGGCCATGGACGTATAGGGTATGCGGTTGTCTAAAACAAATTCAAGCTCAACGTTCCCTCTGCTAACGGCATTCCCGATCACCACAAGATCTGGAGCGACGTTAATGATGTGGATTTCATCAAAACCTTCGAACCAATGAACATCAGCTCTCTTTAAAACTTCGGACATAGGAGAGTACACAGACATATCGGAACCAGTTACCGTATGTCCGAGAGCGCGGCACGCTACGGCAACCGATCCCATTGCAGTACCGCCAATACCAACAAAGTGAATGTTCATGATTGTATGAGTATGGCTTTGGTGCTGCCAAAAAGTGCTATATTTCGCATGAGCAATGATGCAGTTTTCATGTTAGATAACACAAAATTTATGCCGTTTCCTACAATTGTCACTATCGTCGCATTTATTATTGCCAGTTCGTTTGCCAATGCTCAGTTTTGGGAGGTTACTTCCGGACCGCCGGCATCGACGACGTGCCTTGTAACTAACTCCAAGGGCTATGTATTTGCTGGAATTGAGAGTAGCGCAGTGTACCGCACAATAGATAATGGCGCTACGTGGGAAAGAAAGGATAGAGGAATTGATGATGGCGGTCCGTACGTTTATCCTGTCAATCAAATCAGGGTTGGATACAACGATGTATTGTTTGCAGCAGTTAATGGATTAGGCATCTTAAAATCGGTTGATGATGGTGAGACATGGGAAAAATTGAATATAAATATTAATATCGTTCCTAATTCCCGTTTGACGGTGAGCACCAAGGTCCTTCCTAACAACAAGATGGCGTTGTTCGTAGGCTATGATGCTGGTCCTCCCAATCTTCTGTTGCGATTTTCTGATGACGATGGAGAAACGTTCGACTCTATTCCCAAAAATGGACTGCCCAATAGTTATATAACGTCAATTTATGATGTCTTTCTTAGCCCGAATTCCGATAAGATGTTTATTGCTGTCAGTTATAATATGGGTTTATTCCGCACAACGAACAGAGGGAAATCGTGGCGTAGGATCGAAAATTCAGATACGCCGTCAGGTGAGAGTGGCGATAACTTCCTCACCTTCGCGGCTGACAGAAGCGGGCGAATTTTTGTTGGAAGGAATGCGTTGCCGGCATCGGTAAGGACTCCGAATGCCGTTGTTATGCGGTCATCGGATGACGGAGAGGGCTGGACATACCTTTTAGACGGATGGGATAACAGGGACATCACAAATAATAAAATTACCGGAATTGCTTTTGGCGCAAATGATGAGGTGTGGACGATTACCGAGAAAGAATCCGGAACGTTTTTTAGTTCTAACGGCGGTGATTCGTGGATTAACAGGAATGAAGGCCTGGAGAGCAATGGCAGCGGCAAGGGAATTGCAACAACATTAAATAATAGTGTATTTGTAGCTCCCTTGGGCGGGCAGGTATACCGTCACCTCATTGTAAATTCAGTTAACGAACGCAGCGGGTCGGACTTAAGAGTGATTCGTGCTATGCCTAATCCGGCTTCTGACATTTTTACGCTTTATTTTGATACCGAAGTTCAACAAAGCATCACATTGCAGCTCGTTAGTACTGATGGACGCCTTGTTAGTGAATATAACAAAATTTATGAACCGGGTAATCAGCGTGCATCGATCGATGTGTCGAGTCTTCCGCCTGGGATTTATGGCTGGCGGCTCATTGCGGGAAGGGGCTTTGCCTCGGGTGTTGTTCCCGTTATTTCACATTGATGATATACCACAAGCCCTGCTTGTTCAACGTCCAAAATTTTACGTCGCGTATATAGTCAACCGTAATCGTAACTGTCTGCGATGATTCGCTTAGAGTATCCGATACAGTCGACGTTACAGGTTTATCTCCAATTAGATTTCGCCAATGCTCCAGATCATCACCAAGTTCGTACCGTTCTATGGCCAGCAACGATCTACCACTGGAATGCAGCATTAGTTCAGTCATTGCCTGAAGATTTCCAGTGTCTAATTCAGCTTTCCATAAGTGCACAACACCCTCTGCAGACTTTTGTGTACGCTCTACGGGCTTTTTCCCTGACGTAGAGCCAATCACAAATAGTTCACAGGCGCAAATCAGCAACGGAAGAAGCACCGCTGTTAATGTCAGGCGGAATGTCATTGCTTTAGGTGATTCGTTGTAAGATTCATGACGCGTACAAACGTTGGTGTGATGTAATCAACTGGATGCATCATGCCAAATGTATGAGTTGATCCTTCCATCACCTCAAGTTTGGCCTTAGACCCGCTGAGCCTCAACAGTTCCTGTATCTCGCTTAGCGGAACCGTCAAATCAGTTTCGGAATGGACATACAGCATAACATTTTCAAGATCACGGGCAGCCTGCAACATGGAGAATCGATCGAGGTTTCCCATAATGTCTTCGAGGAACGAAGCATTGACCTTGAGTTGTTGCTGAGTTCGGGTATTTTCAACCATCATGAACCCTGTATCGCGCCATACTTTTATCTGTCTGTCAGACCATCTCATCAATTTGCCAACGGAGTTCCATACAGCACATCGAGAAAGACGGACATCGGTTCGATTCAACATTTCCCTTGCAGCCACATGTGCAACTACGCCACCGCGTGAATGCCCAACAAAGTGTAGGCTGTTGTTCCAGTGCTCTCTTACGTGTGCAAAAGCATGATGGTTGAGAATCGCCGCAATGGTTTCCTCGACATCTACAAGTTCCATGCTAATCGTATTGCTTGCAAATTCATCCGGACTGACTACAACGGAATTAGAGCCTTTCATCCCATTTAGAGACATATCGATCCTGATGCAAATGAAACCTGCACTGGCCAGATGCTGAGCGGCAAACGGAAAGAAACCCCAGTTGCGGAATCCTTTAAAGCCGTGCAAGAAAACCACAATTGCTGTCTCGGAATCACTTGGCATCGTCACGGTGGTGTATATCTCATGTCCGTATCGATTTAAAATGACGATGTTTTCTTCCGGCAGGATCATGTTGGTTCAGATTTGTCCAATAAATCAGGTCGTCTGTTCCGTGTCTTTTCAATGGCCATCTGCTCGCGCCATTTCGTTATCTGGGCATGATCTCCGGAAAGCAGAACTTCCGGAACCTTCATTCCCCTAAATTCCGCGGGCTTAGTGTAATAAGGTGCGTCCAACACACCGTTCATAAATGAGTCGTCCAACACACTCTGTGCATCCGAGACGGCGCCAGGAATCAACCGTACAACACTGTCGATCAGCACAGCGGCTGCAATCTCTCCACCTGTTAAAACAAAATCACCAATCGAGATTTCCCGTGTTACCAACGAGTCGCGAATACGTTGATCAATTCCTTTATAATGACCGCACAGTACGATGAGATTTTTGGAATTGGATAATTCAATACACATCTGCTGATGGAGCGTGTGTCCATCCGGCGTCAGATAAATAACATCATCGTATTCACGTTCCGATTTCAATTTTTCGATACAATCAAACACAGGTTGGCACTGAATAATCATGCCGGCGCCTCCGCCGTAGGGCGTATCATCGATATGTCTGAACCGATCTTTTGCATAATCGTGAAGGTTGTGAATCTCAAGTGTTACAAGCCCCTTTTCACGCGAGCGCCCAATTATGCTTGAATCGAGGAACGATCCAAACGACTGAGGTACTGCACAAACACAATCAATTCGCATATCTTGGTTGAAGCTAGTCGTTATTCTCGTAAACGTCTTCTAATCCGGGGAGCAGGTGAACAACGATGGCGCCGTTTAGAATATCAACATTTTTAACAACTTCGTCGATTACAGGTAAGGGAATCCTCTTTCCATCTGGAGTTTCAACAACCCAAACATCGTTTGCCGGCAGCAGCATTACTTCTTTAACAGTACCGATGGCTGTACCATCGGCGAGAAAAACCCGACACCCCTCAATGTCACCCACTGCATAACGTTCCTGTGCTGTTGGGAGGATATCAGATCCGGAAACAAATACTGCAAGGTCGGCGAGATCGCCGACCTGTTCCGGCGTTGATATTCCACGGAGGCGTATTATGGGGCGTTGTGGATTTGAGTCATACCGTTCAACCACGAACTGTTTTGCATACTGTCTGGATGCACCGACGCCAACCACAGCTCCACTGTGTAGTTCAACCGGAACTGGTACGGTATCGGTTAATAACATCGAGCCATCGACGCCAATCGGACGAGCAATTACACCGAGGTATTCAGTGAATTCAGGCGAATCGGAATTATCCGAGGTAGGATCTGAGGGCTTTGGAGCGGGATGCATGTCGCAGACGCCTTATAGCCTTTTCCTTGATCTGGCGAACTCGTTCGCGTGTAAGGTTAAATTTTTCACCAATTTCTTCCAGCGTTAGAGCCTGCTGATCATCAAGGCCAAAGTAAAGTCGTATCACTTCCGCTTCTCTGTCGCTCAATGAATTCAAAACCTGCTGAACTTCCACTCTCAGAGATTCCCGCATCAGCTCGCTGTCGGGCGGCGGCTGTTGATCGTTCGGCAGAATGTCCAGAAGCCTGTTGTCTTCACCGTGCACAAAGGGTGCGTCGACCGAAAGGTGTCTTCCAGAAATTTTTATCGTTTCAGAAATTTCTGAAATCGACATCTCCAGTTGTTCTGCTAATTCAGCTGCAGTTGGTTCGCGCTCGTACTGCTGTTCGAGTTCAGAGAATTTTTTACCAATTTTATTTAGTGCGCCAACACGGTTAAGGGGCAGGCGGACGATACGTGATTGTTCGGCAAGAGCCTGAAGAATAGACTGGCGTATCCACCATACAGCGTACGAAATGAACTTAAATCCACGAGTTTCATCGAAGCGCTTTGCAGCCTTGATCAATCCGAGATTGCCTTCGTTAATCAGGTCGCCAAGAGACAGACCTTGATTCTGATATTGTTTAGCTACCGAAACAACGAATCGTAGGTTTGCTTTTACCAGCCTTTCCAGTGCCAGGTTGCCCTCGAGTCCGCCTCGTTTGATTGCTTGCGCCAATGTGATTTCATCATCACCGGTGAGCAGGTCTACCCGTCCTATCTCCTGAAGATATTTATCAAGCGACTGGCTCTCACGGTTTGTGTACTGTTTGGTTATCCTCATAGTCTAAATTTTAGTGGCGTAAGAAAACAAACTGCAAATTTACTGATCTTCCCTGGACCAATTGCCAAGAAAGGTGGCAAAATTTCCGGACCGAAGCAGTTCACGTCCGGTATTCACCATCGGATCTAAGCTCAATACCTTAACGGCTCGTGTATTGTCTGTTCCGAACCGACTACGTATTTCAGCATCGAGCAGGTTGCCGATCAAGCTGGCATGAGACCTCATGGACTTCTCCAGATCTCGCTCCGAAAGTTTGACCGCTGCATCGATTGCCTTTGTGGTTGCATCCGAAGCATGGTCTTGTTGCGACTGCTTGCGTGCCAATTGGAGGCGGGAAAGTAGATCTGTGCGAAACTCTGGCTTATAGGTTGTGGCGTGGTGGTAAAAATCTTCGAGTAGCGAGCGGTCTACGCGGAACGTATCCGGCAGTGCTTCTCGCCGCGCTGCCCATTGTGTTGCAAATGTAGAGACGGCATCGCTTTTCATCAGAGAGGCAACGGCACTGGGATACAACGAATCAGAAACGATTGAATCCGGCATAATGCCATTAAGTGCACGTACAATTCTCCCGCTGCGAGTAAGGTATTCTTGTTCCGGTGTTTGGTTGGGTGCAGTTCTGAACGATCGCTGAATACATCTGCCGGATGGTGAATAATAACGTGCCGTCGTCATCTTAATCGAGGCGTCGTATGGAAGCGCTATCAAGGTTTGCACCAGCCCCTTACCAAAGGATGGTTCGCCAATCACAATACCCCGATCGTTATCCTGTATAGCGCCTGCGAAGACTTCGCTCGCGCTGGCGCTTCTGCCATCGAGTAGGAGGACGAGTGGAACCAATGAATCAAGCGGCGCAGTAGATGAACGGAATTCACGCTTATTGCCGTAACGGTCAATCGTAGTCACAATCAGGGTTTGAGGAGGAAGGAAAATTTCCGAAACATCGATGGCTGCATCAAGGAGGCCGCCGGGGTTTCCTCTCAAGTCAATAATCAATCCAGACAATTGTTTATTACCGGACAGTTTAAGGTAGGCTTCGCGTACATCGGTTCCGGCACTCTTTGTGAAGCGTTTTAAAGAAATGTAACCAATGTTATCATCTAGGGTGTGAACAATTTCGACGCTCCGTACAGGAATAGATGCCCGCGTGAGTTCCCTGACGATTGTATCGGGTAATCCGAGGCGAACGAACTTGATGGTTACCTTCGATCCCACCATGCCATTGGTAAGGCGTCGTAAACTGTCAACTGAGATGGTGTCTGTGTTCTGCCCGTCGATACTTACAATCTGATCGCCGATCCGTACGCCGGCGGTAGCAGCAGGAAAACCTGTTTTTACGTCTGTGATGGTGATAACACCGTGTTTACGTCCAACGGAGAAGCCAAGGCCTGCGTATTGTCCCGACGTTAGGAAG